>CANGSG010000140.1 GCA_947456435.1 Hyphomicrobiales bacterium | reverse complement strand
GGCAGCGAATGACATTTGAAAACTGGGACCCAATATACTTTCTGGTTCCATCGCAATAATGATCAGCGCGGCAAAAACGATATTGCGCATCGAGAGCGCTGGCCGACCAACAAGGATGGCGCCGAAGAGCGCAAGCGTCATGAAGAGAGATCGTTCAGTCGCAACCTCTGAACCCGCAAAAATATCGTAAGCAATCGCCCCTATCATGGCGGCTGCAGCAGCCCAAGATTTCACTTTATAAAGGAGGGCCAACCCCGGGATAAGAACAAGACATAACCGAACGAGAAAGAAAATCATTCCCGCCACAAGAACCATGTGAAGACCAGAGATCGATACAACATGATAGATACCCGCTTCACGCAGATCATCATTGGTTTCTTCTGATATTGCGCCACGCTTTCCGGTAATCAATGCTGCTGAGACGGCACCGGCTTGTCCGCCGATTACATTCGCGATGCGTGTGGCAAGATGATTACGGAAACGATCAATCATGGCGACAAAATCAAAGCGCGACGAGACGCTCTCACGCGGCGATAAGAGTGTTATCTTTCCGAGAAGTGAGCCGACGCCACCAACTCTATTGAAATAGGCATCACGCGCGAAATCATAACCACCCGGCCTCACCGGTCCAGGCGGTGGCAAGAGGCGCGCCGTTGCGCGAATTTTTGCCCCCGCTTCAAAAGGGGGCGCGCCGGCCATCGTCATACGTATCGTTTCAGGAAGTGCCTCGCGGTGTCCCGCCATCTCTATCGGTTTGATGATTAGCCGCGCGCCATCAGGTCGAATATCGAGAGATTGAACAATGCCCGTAATCGACGCGATGGTGATCTCTTCAATTATTGGCGCATCAACACGAAGCGACCGCCATGTTGCGAAGGCAAAACCGATCAAGAGCGTTGCGAGCACGAGACCGAAATAAAATATCTCGCGCGTCGGTCGGCGTAACCCATAGAGCATCAGCAGCCCCACAGGTACGAGTCCGACAAGAGGTGCATAAAGCGAGGGCTCCTCGTCGGCAGCAAAATATAAGAGCACGCCACTCATGGCGGCCGGTGCCAAAAACAAGAACGGCCGCCGCGCATCATTCTCGCGCGTGATCAATTGGGTCAGCGTTGGCCAAAGCCCGGCGAGTTGCGCGCGTAGAGGCATTCCACGCGCAGGCAGACCGTGCGCCGCAATCGCCTCGGCATAGCCGCGTGTACCCCGCTGTCCGAAGGGAAATTTCACCGCCGAATTCCTGTTGTGGTGAGGCGCCCCGCCTTAACCTTCTCGGCGAAGGATGCTACATGACGCGCGCCGAGGCGGAACAAACGCCCAGTAGCAATTCAATCCGCCACACGCTTTTCGTGCAGGACCTTTCAATGACCCGTCCCGTTGTGACCCGCTTTGCGCCCTCGCCCACCGGCTTTCTTCATATTGGCGGCGGACGCACCGCGCTCTTCAATTGGCTCTATGCCAAACGTCATGGTGGCAAGATGCTGCTGCGGATCGAAGACACGGATCGCGAGCGTTCAACGGATGCCGCCATCACAGCCATTCTCGATGGTTTGAAATGGCTCGGCATATCGTGGGACGATGATGTCATTTATCAATTCTCGCGCGCGGACCGTCATCGCGCGGTGGCGCATGAGCTTCTCGCCAAAGGCCAAGCCTATAAATGCTACGCGTCTCAAGAGGAGCTTGAGGCCATGCGCGAGCTTGCGCGCGCAGAAGGCCGTCCCCTTCGTTATGATGGCCGCTGGCGTGATTTAAATGGCACCGAAGCTGAAGCGAAGGCTGTTGCCGAAGGTCGCAAGCCAGTCATCCGCCTTAAGGCACCGCAAACGGGCGAGACCATCGTTAATGACCATGTTCAGGGTCGTGTGACCTGGCAGAACAAGGATCTCGATGATCTCGTCCTGCTGCGTTCTGACGGTAACCCCACCTATATGCTCGCGGTCGTCGTGGACGACCATGATATGGGCGTCACCCATATCATTCGTGGTGATGACCATCTGACCAACGCCGCCCGCCAAACGCAGATTTATCAAGCTGCTGGCTGGGAAGTACCCGAGATGTCCCATATTCCGCTCATTCATGGTCCGGACGGCTCGAAACTTTCTAAGCGCCACGGCGCGTTGGGCGTCGATGCCTATCGCGCCATGGGATATCTCCCGGCTGCGATGCGCAATTACCTTGTCCGTCTTGGCTGGAGCCATGGTGACCAAGAGTTTTTCTCGACTGAGGAAATGATCGCCGCTTTTGGCCTCGAAAGCATCGGACGCTCGCCTGCGCGGTTCGATTTCGCAAAGCTCGAACACATCAATGGTCACTATATGCGCGCGAGCGCTGATGAAGATCTTCTCGCGGCGATTGAAATCATCCTGCCGGATGTCGGCGCGGAACGGTCCTGGCCCGCGCAGATCGATAACACGCTGCGCGCAAAGCTTTTGAAGGCGATGCACGGCTTAAAAGAACGAGCAAAGACTTTGCTTGAACTGTTTGATTCTGCTTATTTTTTATATGCTAAGCGACCGCTCAATTTCGAGCCGAAAGCCGAAGCGCTGTTAGCGGAGGGCGGTCGCGACAAGATTGCGGCCTTGATCCCCGTACTTGAGGCCCTTCCCGAATGGACAGCCGCCTCCACAGAGGCGGCGATCAGGCAATTTGCCGAAACGACCGGCATAAAGCTCGGTCAAGCGGCGCAACCGCTCCGTGCCGCTTTGACGGGTCGCGCAACTTCGCCCCCCCTTTTTGACGTCATGGAGATTGTCGGCCGCGAAGAGTGTCTGGCCCGATTAAAGGATTGTTGCCCCTAAGGACTAAATAATGGGTCAGGGAAATTGACTTTTTCTCAGCCCTGTCATGCAATGTTGCAGTGCGAAATTAGCCTTAAGCGTGATTGTCCCCCACGCGCGTCTGGGATAACCCAGTTGTTGAAATGAAACCCTGATAAGCCCGAGAAAAGGCCAGAGAGGTCGTCCATGACTACGCCCGTTTCCCTCAAAGTCGGCGATAAAGCCCTCGAGATGCCCGTGAAGAGCGGAACCATCGGTCCGAGCGTGGTCGATATCGGCAAACTCTATGCCCAGACTGGCATGTTCACTTACGATCCGGGTTTCACATCGACCGCAAGTTGCGAGTCGAAAATCACCTATATTGACGGTGATGAAGGCGTGCTGCTGTATCGCGGCTATCCCATCGAACAACTCGCTGAGCACGGCGATTTTCTAGAGACCTGCTATCTTCTTCTTTACGGCGAATTGCCTACGCCTGCACAGCGCGCGGATTTCAACTATCGCGTCACGCGCCACACAATGGTGCACGAGCAGATGATGCGTTTTTTCCAGGGCTTCCGTCGTGACGCGCATCCGATGTCCGTCATGGTGGCGTCAGTCGGCGCGCTCTCGGCTTTCTATCATGACTCGATTGATATCGCAGATGAGAACCAGCGCATGATTGCCTCCATGCGCATGATCGCAAAATTCCCGACACTTGCGGCGATGGCATATAAATATTCGATTGGCCAGCCCTTCGTTTATCCGCAGAATGATCTCGACTACACATCGAATTTCTTGCGGATGTGCTTTGCAGTGCCGTGCGAAGAGTACAAGGTCAATAAAGTGCTCTCACGCGCACTCGACCGCATCTTTATTCTTCACGCAGATCACGAACAGAATGCGTCAACATCGACGGTACGCCTTGCGGGCTCTTCAGGGGCAAACCCCTTCGCTTGTATTGCCGCCGGCGTTGCCTGCTTGTGGGGGCCTGCTCATGGTGGCGCTAATGAAGCCGCACTGAAAATGCTCCAGGAAATTGGTTCCGTTGATCGCATTCCGCATTACATCGCGCGGGCGAAAGACAAGAACGACTCCTTCCGTTTGATGGGCTTCGGCCATCGCGTGTATAAGAACTATGATCCACGCGCGAAGATCATGCAGAAGACGGCGCATGAAGTATTGAACGAACTCGGGATCAAAGATGATCCTTTGCTCGACATCGCGATCGAACTCGAACGCATCGCGTTGCACGATGAATATTTCATCGAGAAGAAGCTCTATCCGAATGTCGATTTCTATTCCGGCATTACGCTAAAGGCGATGGGCTTCCCGACATCGATGTTTACCGCCCTCTTCGCTCTTGCGCGCACCGTTGGCTGGATCGCGCAGTGGAAGGAAATGATAGAAGATCCGGGCCAAAAGATTGGTCGTCCACGTCAGCTCTATACGGGCAATGCGCGTCGCGATTACATCCCTGGTAACATGCGTTGATAATCTGATCGAAGTGCGCCTCGTGTTCATCCACGGGGCGCATTTTTTATAGGCTAAACCTTTGAATTAAAAGTCTTAACGCCACGCCCTATTTGCAATGGTCGTTTTGCGCGCGTCTCAGACGAGCGCGATATACCGAGAAATCACGTCAGCCGCTTTCTCGCTTGGGCTTCCCTCTTCAATCGCCATTAAGAGATCAAGGCGATTAAAAGCTTTCAATTGCCGACGCCGCGCTTCTGTATCGCTTAAGAGCGGTAAAAGATCGGCCAATAATTTGTCGGCGTTACACGCCGCTTGAATGCGTTCCGGAACAACATTCTCGCCGATGATGAGATTGGCAAGAACAACTGACGATACATTTACGAAATGCCGGATCTGGCCTTCAATCGCGCCTACTCGATAACCAACTGCCATCGGCACATGGGCAAGCGCCAATTCAAGAGTTACCGTTCCCGACGCAGCAAGAGCAGCATAGGCTTTCCTAAATGCGTGATATTTTGCCGCCTCGCCATAAATGATGCGCGGCTTCACGACCCATGACTGCGTTGCCATTTCGATCTCAGCGCCGAGATGATCAACAGCCGGCAAGATCAAATCAAAATCTCTTTGATGGTCCTTTTTGATGCGCGCAATCGTTTCACCAAAGATGGGCATAAGACGCGTAATCTCGGAGCGGCGACTACCGGGCAACACCAGTAAAACGGGGGGCTCACTCGAACGCCGCGCCGCTTCTTCGGTCGAAGGCTGAAAGAGGTCTTTCCGTTCAATCAACGGATGACCGACATAGGTACAGGGCGGCCCACCTAATTCTAGATGCGCGACCGGT
>CANGSG010000139.1 GCA_947456435.1 Hyphomicrobiales bacterium | reverse complement strand
GACTTCACCGCATCGGACACTTTCGCATCATCAACAAACGGACCGGATGACAAATCGTCGAGCGAAGCAATGACAAGATTTTCCGCAATCGACATCGGCAGCATTAAGCCTTCAGTCTTTCGATCTTCAGGCACGAGAGCGATGCTAGGGCTTGCCGCTTTCGCTTCGCGTGGCGATGTAAGCTTGTGCGGTTTGCCGTCGATCACGACATCGCCGCTCACGCGCTTCAACACACCAAAGAGCGACAGCAGCAATTCTTTCTGACCCTGACCATCAAGACCGCCAAGACCAACAATTTCACCGCGGCCGACCGAGAGCGAAACATTGTGCAACCGGTTTTCCCAAGAGAGGTTTTTAATCTCGAGCAAGGGCTTTGTGGGCCGTGCTGCAGGCTTTGGTGGGAAATGCGCGGAAATCTCGCGACCAATCATCAACTGCACAATCTCGTCATTGGATTTTGCACCCTTCGCAAAACTCTCAATATGACGACCATTGCGGAACACACTCGCATCATCGGCCAAAGCTTCGATCTCATGCATGCGGTGGGAAATATAAAGAATAGCTACGCCATCGGCTTTCAAGCGCGCCAACATGGCATACACTTTTTCGACATCGCCGCTCGTTAAAGCCGACGTTGCTTCGTCAAGAATGAGAACCTTCGGACGCTTGCCGAGCGCTTTGGCAATTTCAATCATCTGCCGACGCGAAAGGGGCAGATCGCGAATACGCAAGCGCGGATCAACATCTTCGCAGCCGATTTCGGCCAGCAATTCTTCCGCGCGGTGAATTTGTGCCGCCTGATCAATAAAACCATATTTCCGAGGCGGATTGGCAATCGAAATATTATCGGCCACCGTCAGATCGGGCATCAATGATAATTCTTGGAAGATACAGACAATCCCTGCATCATTGGCTGCGGAGGGCGACGTATAGAGCGCCGGCTTCCCTTCGATGGTCATTGTACCCAGGTCGGGCTGAACGACACCGGAAATGATTTTGATGAGCGTTGATTTTCCTGCGCCATTCTCACCGAGAACCGCGTGGATCTTCCCGCGCGCGCATTTGAAATTTACGTCTTGGAGCGCATGAACGCCGCCATATCGCTTCGATATTCCCTTCATAACAAGGAAATCGTCGGATGAAGAATGACTCATTGTTCAAATATCGCGTTCATAAATGTCGAGGAAAAAGGGGCCGGATTTCTCGAAAGAAAAACCCGGCCCGATCGATATTAGATTAGTTCGAGTTACCTTCGTCCTTCGCCATGATCTCGGTGGCCGAGATGTTCACGCCGCAGGCTGGGAACGCGTTTGCTGTGAAGAAGTTGTCGGTCAAATTCGACCAGTAATTCACGCCGTCTTTCAACGTTGTGTAATCTTCAACCGGAATCGGAACCGAAATCAGCTGAGGCATAACATTGCCCTTAAGCGCCGAAATCGCTGCTTTCATCGAGATCGCAACAAGACCTGGTGACTGGCCATAAGAAAGACCTTTCAGGCCGTCTTTCGCATGTTCAGCAACGAGCTTGCGGTAGCCGTTTTCGCCTTCACCAGCGATCGGAACGAAGGGATGTTTCGCATCCATCATCGCACGAACCGTACCTGTTGTACCACCCTGCTGGAACACGGCATCGAATTTGCCATGCACAGCGATCGCGTCAGCCGTCACCTTCTGCGAGGTGCCGTCATCCCAGTTGCCGACAACTTCGACGATCTGGAACTTGTTGCCTGACGCTTCCATCACTTCACGGAAACCAACATGGCGGTCACGGTCAACCGAGTTGCCTGGCAAGCCACGCACTTCGAGGATCTTGCCTTCTTTTTTGCCGAGCTGCTTGATGATCCAGTCAGCCGACATCGTGCCGAGTGCCTTCTGGTCTTCGTTGACCATCATGACCTTATCGGTATCGAGAACGTTGTCGAATGGTACGATGACGACATTGTTCTTGTCAGCAAGCTTGATCACACGATCAAAGCCTTCAGGCGACACAGCGATCGTGACAATCGCGTCATAGCCTTGGTTGATAAAGTCTTCGATCGCGCCGAGCTGGGCGGCCACGTCGGTTCCGGTCGAGATGACCTTGAACTCTTTGATGTCTTTCTTGATTTCAGGCTGCTCGGCAAAGGCCTTGGCAGTCTTAATCATCTGAATGCGCCATGTATTGCCAACGAAGCCGTTGACGATAGCAATGCGATAAGGACCTGGCTTCTTCTCCCACTGGAAGAATTTGGTCTTATCCGTCCAAGGCTTGAAGCAAGCCGCATCGGCAGCTGGGCCCGAGACAATCTTTGGTCCTGCCACGGCAACAGCAACACTAGATAGAAGTGCAGCGCCCGCAATCGCGGACAATACAAGCTTCGTTTTAAGCATAGGTAACCCCCCGAAAGGCCGAATTCTGGATATATTTTGCGGTGCCGCGTCGGCCTATTCGCGACCACCCAATTCTTTAATCAGTCTCAGAGACTACCCTGAGCGTCTCGACACTGACAACTAAAAATTCACACTAATCGCCTGTTAAACAAACTTTGTTCAATCTCTGTGCAACCGATTGGGGCAGGCTCTCAGTGTTTTAGAGAATAGTGTTCAGTTCAGCTGAACTCTGTTCGGTAAAGC
Organism: Hyphomicrobiales bacterium; assembly: GCA_947456435.1. Classification (GTDB taxonomy): domain Bacteria; phylum Pseudomonadota; class Alphaproteobacteria; order Rhizobiales; family Beijerinckiaceae; genus CAIUPE01. Next base: position 2,512 of record CANGSG010000139.1, on the reverse strand, counting down.
CCTTATTTTGAAGGGCTGAATAGCGAAGGAGCGATAAACCCGCGCGACCAAGAGCTTAGCCTTTACAATCGTGATTTAGGGAGAGAGGCTTGCCCTAATCTCAATTGTTGCGTTGCAGCATGGTCGAGTTCGAGTGCTTCGCTGAGCACAACGCCATAGACTTCAAGTGCTCTCTCGCGACTCACCCAGCCTTCCCGCACATCGCGAATGACGCGTTCCACGTCCCGCTCTTGGGGGGACCCGTAACCCCCGCCGCCCGCGCTAATCGAGACCATGCGCTCGTCGGCTTTGATCAAGATTTCGGCACAGGGCGGCAAAGGCTCGAGCGACCCATCAGGCTTTTTCCGATATTGAGCTGAGCATCCGCCTGCCAAGCCGCCGCGCGTGCCTTGCGCAGGATTGATGTTCCCGTCGCTAATATAGGCGACGATCATATCGCAATCGACAGGAGCAAATTCGGAGTAAGCCCCGAGGGCGCCACGAAAACGTCCCGCCCCATCCGAGTCAGGAATAAGGCGACGTTGGTGCACAAAGATCGGATGACGCAACTCATCGACCTCAATTGAATCCTGGTAACACATTCCCGCATTACCTGCATGAAGAATGGTGAGCCAGCCATCTTGGGTTGGCGACCCCGCGCCCCCCGTGCAGCCCAGATAAACTTCATTCACGAAGGGCTTGCCATGATGAACGCCCGACACAACACCACAAGAAGGCGGAAGCAGCGCGCCAGTTTCAGCCTGCCCCAATCCATCAGCCAATTCAGCCAACGCCGCTTGTACAGGATTGGCAACGCGATCAGCGATATTGGTTGTAGCCGCCGAACAAGAAGTCGGATGACGCGGTCGCCCAACAATACAGCCATCACGCAAATGAATGCGAATGCGCCGGAAACTGCCTTCATTCTTCGGCACTGTATGATCGATTGAATTGAAGATCGCCAACATGGGCGCAGAGAGCGCGCAGGCTTCCGAAAGATTAAGCCCATTTTCCATGTTGTCAGGATTGTCGGTCATATCGACTTCGATCAACGCCTCGTCAGGCTTAACTTCAACCGTCGCGGTGATGGTCACGCCTTCATCAGGCGTTGCCGGGAACGGATCATGTGTGCTTTTGCGTGTCACACATCCTTTCGGCATCGCCCGAATGACATCAATCATGCGACGCTCTGAATAATCAAACCATTGTCCGGTATAAGACTCGAGCCGATCCCATCCCACTTCGCGACCGAGCGCTAACATTTCACGTTCGCCAACGCGCGCGGCGCCCAAAGTTGCGAGATAATCACCCCACCATTGCTCCGGCACACGAATACGCATCTGGCACATGCGGATGATGTCCATCACATGCTCATAGTCGTGTTGAATCTTCACAGCCGGAAAAATCAAAGCGCCTTCGGCATAGACATCCTTCGCGGCGCCCATATAAGTCGTCGGCAAAGCATTTCCGCAATCGGCCTGATGCGCTTTCGCAAGAACGGTGAATCGATGAACGCCGTCATCATCAATGACGGGAACCAGAATCGAATGATCGGCCGGATGCGTGCAGCCATGATAAGGTGAGTTATGGAGATAGGCATCACCGCGCCGAAGCACTTTATGATTTTCAGCCATTGTGCGCGCCATAATGTCGGGACCACGCAACACATGGATAGGAAGACTTTCAGCTGTGGCCAATAATTCATGTTTTGCCGTCAAGATCACGCACGAAAAATCACGCGCGATTGTAAGAATACCCGAACGCCCCGTTCGATGGAGCGTATTGGCCATTTTGCGCGCAATCCCTTCCATACGCGCATTCAGAAGCGCGAGTGTGGACCCATCCATGACATCATGAATTGTCATGCGCGCTCTCCAAGATCGATGACAAGATTACCGAGCTTATCGCGCCGTGCGGTTGCACCCGGATCGATCACGACGGAAGTGAAATCGCTTTCAATCATTGCGGGACCATTAATCACCGCCCCTTCAGCAATCGCCTCAAAACGATAAACAGGTGTATTAAGAAAATCTGATCCCAAAAAGCGCACACTTCGGGACGGCAATGAAAGGCCCCGTTTATCCGGCCGAAGCCGGCCGGGCTCACCCGACGAAATACGGCATCGGACTTCGGCATTCCAGGTGACAGTCTCAATCGGCGCGCCAGGATCGGATACCGCGAATTTATCTTGATGCATGGCATGAAAGGCATGCTCAAGCGCCCTTACATCAGCGTCATCAGAGAACCGTGAAATAGCAAGCGGGACGTCAATTTCCCACGCTTGCTCGATATAGCGCGCCTCGCATGACCAATCAATTTCCGAGGATAACGCATGCGCACCGGCAGACTTAGAGAAAGAGGCACAGCGTTCTGACAAGGTGTGCAAGACATGATTGATGCCGTCATGATCAAACGCATCACTCCGCGTATGAAACATTGCTTGGTAATGGGCCGATAAATCCGAGATCAAAGCGCCTGAAGCGGCTAACGCTGCCGCCGCTTCCGTCACAACAACCGCCCGACATTTAAGACG
>CANGSG010000138.1 GCA_947456435.1 Hyphomicrobiales bacterium | reverse complement strand
CCGCGAGATCTTTTATACGATATCAAGACCGGCGCGTTATCCACGCGCCGGTTTTTTTTATTACCAGCTTTTGAACGGTGTCTCGGCAACAGGCGTGAGTGGATGTTTGCCGGCAAGATAGGCTGTCACATTATCAACAACCAGTTGCCCCATGAGATTACGTGTATGAATCGATGCCGATCCGACATGCGGGAGAAGCACCGCATTCTCGCAAGCGATAAGGTTGGCGGGCACATGCGGTTCATTTTCAAAAACATCAAGACCAGCGGCAAAGATTATTTTCTCTTGCAACGCTTTGGCGAGCGCGGCTTCATCGACAACACTGCCGCGACCGATATTGATCAGAACACCTTTCGGGCCAAGAGCATTCAGCACTTCGGCATTGATGATATGTTTCGTCGCTGCGCCACCCGGCGCGACACTCATGAGAATATCAACATCCTTCGCCATTTCGGTGAGTGAGGCATAGTAGCGATAAGGCACGTCATCCTGTTTGCTGCGACCATGATAGGCAATGGAAAGACCAAAAGCCTCACACCGTGCGGCGATGGCTTTACCAATGCGACCAAGCGCAAGAATGCCAATCGTCTTGCCGCGCATCGTATTGGCGGTGAGCGGATAGGGACCTTTGCTCACCCAATGGCCTGCGCGCAGCCAACGCTCTGATTGCGGTAATTCGCGAATGGTCATGAGCAGGAGACCTAAGGCCGTGTCGGCCACTTCTTCGGTCAACACGTCCGGCGTGTTGGTCACGATTATGCCATTCTGTCCCGCCCATTTCGCGTCCACCGTGTCATAGCCCACGCCAAAATTCGCAACGAGTTTCAAATTTGGGAACCGCGACATATAGGCGCCATCGACGGCAATATGGGCGCCGGTCGCTATCGCACCGATCTCGGACGCATGGGCGGTCAAGAACGCTTCGGGGTCACTCTGCTCCCAAAGGCAATGTAATTGGCCCGTTGCGCGCAAACCATCAACAATCAGGGGGTACATGCGGGTGGGGGCCAGTATGCCGGTGGCTTTCATAATGAGTTCACTCCCGAGGGCTGCGGTCCGGCGCCCGCGCCGAATCCGGATAATCTTTGTCCCCCGCATATGACCAATTCTTGATTTTCGTGCAATGCATGTGGAAAGTGGGTCTAGGGGAGGCTGCCGAACCGGTGGTCACAAGCAGGATAAAAATAATGGAAAAGATTGGCTTTATCGGCCTTGGCTATATGGGTCACGGCATGGCGAAAAACATCGTGGAAAAGGGTCATCCCTTGACCGTGATGGGTCACCGTAACCGCGCTCCGATTGAGGATGTCATCACAAGGGGCGCCAAAGAGGCCCAATCCATTCCCGAACTCGCTCGCGCCTCCAATATTGTTTTTCTTTGCGTCACGGGTTCGAAAGAAGTTGAAGCCCTCACATTGGGCGAGAATGGTTTGGCACAGCATTTAGCTGCAGGCTCTATCATTGTTGACACATCAACATCCGATCCTGTTTCGACCATGAAGCTTTTTCACGAATGCGCGGCGCGAGGCATTACGCTTGTTGATGCGCCTTTGGGCCGCACGCCGAAAGAAGCATGGGACGGCACGCTTGATACGATGGTTGGTGCAACCGATGAAATCTTCGCGCGCGTCAAGCCGGTGATGGAAAAATGGGCTGGACGCGTCATTCATGTTGGTGGACCGGGTGACGGCCATCGTATGAAGCTCGTCAATAATTTTCTGTCGTTGGGTTATGCCGCGCTTTATTCAGAAGCGTTGGTTGTTGCGCGCAAGGTGGGCATTACACCTGATCGCTTCGATAGCGTCATCCGTGGTGGTCGTATGGATTGCGGCTTCTATCAAACCTTCATGAAATATACGTTGGAACGCGATATAAACGCGCATAAATTCACACTCGCCAATGCTTATAAAGATACCCGCTATCTTGAATCCATGGCGGATGATGCGGGTGTTTCGAATCCGCTCGGCAATGCGATCAAGAACATTTACTCAATGGCGCTTAATCAAGGGCGTGGTGATGATTTTGTGCCCATGCTTGGCGATTTCGTTGCCGAACTCAATGGTACAAAGCTTGGTGAAAGACCAAAGTGAATTTGTGTCTCGCTCTATTGAATTTGTTTTGAAAATCCACGGCTTTCCTTAAAAATCAGGTAAAGCCCGGACAAAACAATAATCACACCCCCCGCGATGGTGAATGAGTCGGGCACATCACCAAAGACGAGATAACCTGAAAGGGTCATCCAACCGAGTTGTGTGTACATAAAGGGCGAGAGCACATAGGCGGGCGCAAAGCGATGGGCTGTGATCAAAAAGAAATGACCGACGGCGGCAAAGAGCCCCATCGAGAGCATAAACGCCCATGTTGAAAGATCAGGCGGCGCTTCCCAGAAAAACGGTAGACCGAATGAGAGAATGACGGCGCCAACAAGCCCTGAATAGACGAGCGTTGTTTCCGTTTCATCATGACCAACAAGAAAACGCGTCATCAACGCATAGCCCGCGTAACAACACATGCCCAAGATTGAAAGAATGGCGACGGGATGGATGCCGCCAAAGCCCGGGCGTGCCACGCTGACGACGCCGAGAAATCCAATGCCAATGGCAATAAAGCGATCGCGCGGCACTGATTCGCCTAAGAGTGGTCCACTGAGTGCAGAGACGAGTAATGGCGTCGCCAAGGCGATTGTGGTTGTTTGCGCCAGCTGCAAATAATTGAGAGCCACAAAATTGGCGAGGGTAGAAATCAAAAGCAGCAAAGATCGGATGATCTGGATGACGGGTTTCTTGGTTGTCAGAACCCCGGGTTTGGTTTTCGGATTGATGACAAGAAGAACAAGCACCACGCTAAATGTATAGCGCGCCCAGACGATTTGAATCGTAGGAATTGAGTGGTTCAGCCATTTCGCGGTCGTATCAAGCCCTGTGAAACACAAAAATGTGAGGCACATCAGGCCGATGCCGATGAGGCGGTCGATTTTTTGATCACGCGGTGAGGGCAGGGTAGGGGACATGGATCATTTCAAAAGAGGATCACGAGGCCGGTAATAGCGAGTGCGCGCGCTTTTGAGCACCCCTGTTTGCACAACGCCCCGTTGCAGCTTTGTCACAACTTCGCGATAGTCCGGCCATCAAAAGGACTGTTCGAGCGGAGCCGCCGGGTGTTGATGTGGTGAAGAGTGATCGAGATTTCAGCGTCCGCGCAGAGAAAGACGCGCTTACGCAGACATGGTTCAAGATTGGCTGTCTCTCCTTTGGCGGTGCCGCCGCACAAATCGCTTTGCTTCACCGTGAGTTTGTTGAGGAGCGACGCCTGATTGATGAGCGCTCGTTTCTCCATGCGCTTAATCTCTGCATGCTGCTGCCGGGCCCGGAAGCGCAGCAACTCGCGACCTATCTCGGATGGCGTTTGTTCGGCGTGAGCGGCGGCCTTCTCGCTGGCAGTCTTTTTGTTTTGCCGGGCGCCGTCGTGATGCTCGGTCTTTCCATCATCTATGTTTATTTCGGTGCGCATCCGACAATTGCTATTTTGTTTTTTGGACTCAAATGTGCGGTGCTGTCGCTGATCATTCATGCGGTCATACGTCTCGGGCGCCGTGCATTGAAAAGTTTCGCAGCCTTCGTATTGGCAATTATTTCATTCTTGATCATGGCCTTTACGACGATTTCTTTTCCTTTCGTGATTTCACTCGCCGCTCTTTTTGCTTATCTTATTGATCCGATTTGGCCCGCTTTGTTTGGCGCGCGCGAGTATGACGAACACCAATCGCTTCAACCGATCGCATGGCTTTCAATTCTAAAATCAGCATGTCTATGGATTCTTATCTGGGCGCTTCCGCTTGGATTGATCATGCTGACATTAGGGAGTGATCATCGTCTTTTTGATATTGGATTGTTTTTTGGAAAATTGGCGAGCCTTAGTTTTGGTGGGGCCTATGCGCTTTTAGCGTGGCTGGCGCAAACAGCCGTTGAAACAAAATCATGGCTCTCATCGGCGGAGATGGCCGATGGTCTGGGTCTTGCTGAAACAACGCCGGGTCCCACAATTCTGGTCACAGAATTTGTTGGTTTTCTTGCCGCTTATCGTGCACCTGACCCGCTTCCTCCTTTGGTAGCTGCAAGTCTCGGGGCGGCGCTCACCATCTGGATGACCTTTGTCCCGAGCTTTCTGTTTATATTTGCCGGCGCACCCTTATTCGAGCGTGTACGATCCTATCCCCGCCTTGCTTCTGCCTTTCAGGCCATCACGGCGGTGATTGTTGGCGTCATAGCCTGGGTCGGCGTGTGGTTCGCACTGCATCTGATTTTTGCGTCAGTGACCATGTTTGAAACGGGCCTCATCAGAATCCCGCTTGTTTCATGGGGATCGTTTCAGCCAGAAGCTCTCGGGCTCTCAACCCTATCAGCCTTGATGTTTTTTGGTCTCCGGTTGCCTCTCGGCGTCGTAATTGTGCTAACCATTCTCGCAGGATTTGGCCTTCATGTCGTAGGCTTTGCGTGAAAGATTAAGGCTTCGGACTTGAGTGGGGGGAGATGACGATGACCAACGAAATTTATCCGCGCGATATGAAGGGCTATGGCCCCAACACTCCGGATCCAAAATGGCCGGGAGCTGCGAATGTCTGCGTGCAATTTGTCGTCAATTATGAAGAGGGCGGCGAGAACAACATTCTTCACGGTGATGCTGCTTCTGAAGCCTTTTTGTCAGAAATCGTTGGGGCGGCGCAATGGCCCGGCCAACGTCACTGGAACATGGAATCAATTTACGAATACGGCGCGCGCGCGGGCTTCTGGCGGCTTTATCGCATGTTCACCAAGCGCAATATGCCCGTCACCTGTTATGGTGTGACAACTGCGTTGATGCGCTCGCCTGATCAGTTGAAAGCGATGATGGATGCCGATTGGGAAATTGCCTCGCATGGCCTCAAATGGGTTGAACATAAAGATATGCCGATTGAGGAAGAGCGTAAGCAGATCGCCGAATCAATCAAGCTCCACACGGAGCTTGTCGGTGAACGGCCGCTCGGTTGGTACACAGGCCGTTGTTCGATGAACACGCAGCACCTTGTGATGGAGGAGGGCGGCTTCCTCTATTCATCCGACACTTATGCCGATGATCTTCCTTATTGGGTAAAAGGCCCTAAGGG
>CANGSG010000137.1 GCA_947456435.1 Hyphomicrobiales bacterium | reverse complement strand
TGGAAAATCGAAGTCGAAAACTTCCCCGCCTTCATTGTGATTGATGACAAGGGGAATGACTTTTTTAAGGAGTTGAATCTGGGATAAATTCGTGATCGGCAATCGGCAATCGTAGTGACGCAAATCATTTTCTCATGGTGAGGAGCATCACGACGTGATGCGTCTCGAACCATATTTTTCTCTTAAACGTCATGGCAGGCCTTGTGCCTGCCATCCACGACTTGAGACGGAACTCAATCATTCTCAAGGAAGTCGTGGATGACCGGGATAAACCCGGTCATGACGGAATGAAGTTTTAGCGTTCGCTCGCAATGACGAGCTAATCAATCACCCGCCTCTTCACTGGCTCTTTCTTTTGCCTTTCTAACCCAATAATCGTGACGTTCTTGCCAACGTTCTTCACCATCATAATTATCGTCACTTTCACCCATTTCCCATCTTTCATTGCCAGGGCGCTTAATGCCCTCTGGTAAACGCGTATCAGCGTCGCCCCATGTTTTATTAATCATCTCTTGCGTCACGTATTTTGCTTCACCTAAATCGGCGTTACCAATATTGGCATCCTCAAGATGCGCCGATTGAAGATAAGCCCCTTCAAGATATGCCTCAGAAAGATCAGCCCCCTCGAGATGCGCACAAATAAGACCAGCCCCTTCGAGATGCGCCATCTCAAGATCAGCACCTTCAAGATGCGCCGCGAAAAGGTTGACCCCCTCGAGATGCGCCCCACCAAGATATGCCCCTTCGAGATGCGCCCGGGTAAGATTAGCCCGTCCGAGATGCGCCCCGGAAAGATAGGCCTCTTCGAGATGCGCCTGAATAAGATGGGCATATTCGAGAGATGAACCTTGAAAATCAGCGTGGGAGAAGTCGAGACCGTTACACTTCACTTTGGCCAATTGGCAATATGACAGATCAAGCCGATCGGCGCGATTGTTCACCGCTGCAAATTGCTTTTCCCAATCCTTTTGCTTGGCCGAGCGGCGACCGATGACCGTAATTGCGGCCTGAATATCAACCCGCGGCGGCTGCAAGTCTTTCTTTCGCTTCGCCAACAATTCCTTTTGCTCCTGAGTGACGTGCCATCCAGCCGCATAAGCTGCAATCACATCCTCCGGTGGCACTTGTGGAGGCCCCGCATTCTCTCTTACATAAGCACACAAAATTTCCATAATCGGCCAATGCAATTGCTCATGTTCGCGCGCGAGCTTTTCGAGCAGATAAATTGCACCAAGACGCACTTCGATATTCGGCTTTGAATTGGTTAATGTTTCAGATTTTTGTTTTCCGTCGACATCAACCCCATCTTTCGTGATCTTCTCCTCCTTCATCGCCCCCAATTGCTCAATGGCTTTTGCCATTGTGGTTGAATGAAGGTTTTCTTGCGCAATTGTGTTTTGTTTTTGCGCGATGATGGCACGCCAGACGAGAAACGGCACGACCGTTACAGCGCCAATTAGTCCGCCAAGACCCAATAGAATTTTGTTGAACTCATCAGCCGTTTCAATTGGTTTTAAATTTTCAAAATTGAACGCGGCTACGAGGACACGGCCCAGAATCGAAATTCCAATTGCAAGAATTGCAAGAATAATGAGGCCACATATGCCATATATGATTGCTGCGACGAAAGGGGGCGGGTGCCGCATGCGATCAGGTAGTGACAGGACACCCCAACCAAGACCTTCATTTTGGTCCTTCTCATCCGCCATCCCGCGCACCTCCTGCCGTAAGGGAAGTGTAACGCAGGGGCAGAGAATTCGCTAGAATTTTAAGCGAATTATTCCGTCATGGCTGGCCAAGATTAATTTTATTCTGCCTGCCATCCACGACTTACTTGAGAATAGCCGCATAGCGTCTCAAGTCATGGATGGCCGGGCTAAACCCGGCCATGACGTTTTGAGGAACGTTACGCGTAAAGGCTCCACCGCCCCTCCATCCCCGCCGCGAGCTCCATTGCTTCCCGATACGAATCTTCAAGCATCGCGCACAACATATTCGCCGCATTCAGCGTCGCTTGATCGGGCTCCTCGCGAAACGCGGCTTCATCGCGCAGGGCCACCATCACGCATCCTAAAGCAAGCGTGAAGGATTCAAGCGCGTTTAGAAATGTCATCGGGCGGCTGAAATCATAGGCCGGCGTGTCCATTCCCCGTCAATCCTCAAGAAGAGAGAATGACCCCAGCGTGAACTACGCTGGAGTCGGGGTGTTAAGACAGCCACACAAGTTTGGCCGCGACGCTTTTAGTCTCGCGACCTGGACATAACGCCGCCACCCCGACGTGAAAGCGTCAGGGCAGTTTGGTGACGGCAGATGCACTGCCGACTTGTGTGGGGTGTCTTACGCCCCGAGTCATGATGTGCATGACCTAGGGTAAGAGTATCAGCCCCGCACCAAAACACAAACCCTCACGCGCTCAACGCGAGGGGGTTAGGTAGCTGATACGCGGTGGATACTACTTTAAGTTGAAAGGTAGGATTTTAGGGAGTGGGTGAGTGGCAATAGTCAATCGTGTTTTTCCCTCCCCTGCAGGGGAGGGTGGCGAATGCGATAGCATGAGACGGGTGGGGCCTTTGCGGGCGAGCCCCCTCCGTTCGCTTCGCGAACACCTCCCCCTGCAGGGGGAGGATAAACTTTGCTCCCGAGTAACAACCACCGCGATTGCCGATTTTCGACTACCCCCTCACCTTCGCCAATCTTCCAAAATCTTTTTCATTTTTCGATATATTAAATTCTTTCAGATAAAACATCATACAACGCCCAAATAATTGCGACGGTACAAACCTGAATACTGTCTGAAATAACATGTTTAAAGTAACGCTGCGTTTCAAATCTATAAAGCGCAGATAAATAATAAAAATATGAATATCTTTTTTTAAACATAAATTGATAAAAAAGTGTCCTTATAAAAATTACAAAAACTAAGAAAAAAATCATTTCAAGAATCACGGCTTTCTCCACGTGTGCTCTCCCCTACCCCCGCACGCCCTTCAACCTTTCCAAAGCCCCATCAAGCACGGCGTCGCCTTTGGCGAAGCAAAAACGTACAACGGTTTTCACCGCGTCTTCCGCATAGAAGGCCGAGACCGGGATCGCCGCCACGCCATGCTCATTCACAAGGCGCATGCAGAAATCGACATCATCTGTTTCACCCAAGGGCGTGATGTCGATGTTCACAAAATAAGTTCCGGCACTCGGCAACACGCTGAAGCCGAGATCCATGAGGCCTTTTGTAAAGCGATCACGACTGCGCTCGAGATCGGCGCGCATGGCGGTGAAATAGTCGCGCTCTTTTTGCAACCCATAGGCCACCGCGCTTTGTAAATTGGGCGGCGTCGTAAAGGTCAAAAATTGATGCGCTTTGGTGAGCACGCGAAAAAGCTCCGGCGCCGCGCAGGAAAAACCGACTTTCCATCCGGTGAGCGAGAAGATTTTCCCTGCCGAGCCAATCTTCACTGTGCGGTTGCGCAGCGCGGGAATCGACAACAGCGAGACATGCGGCTTCGCATCAAAAACAACATGTTCCCACACTTCATCCGAGATCACATAGGCATCATGTTTTTCTACAAAACGCCCGAGCAATTCGAGATCTTCGCGCGGCATCACGCTGGCGGCCGGGTTCAACGGATTGTTCAACAACACGACGCGCGTTTTATCGGTGAAGGCGCGCGCGAGCATCGCCTCATCAAAACGCCACTGCGGTGGCTCAAGCCGCACAAAACGCGGCACGCCGCCCGCGCGCAACACGAGCGGCAGATAGGCGTCATACATCGGCTGGAAGAGGATCACTTCATCACCCGGGCGAATGAGCGCCATCAACGCGCCGGCAATCGCCTCGGTCGCGCCGGACGTGACCATCACCTCCTGCTCCCAATCAAGGCGTACGCCCTGATGCGCGGCATAATGGGTGGCGACCGCTTGGCGGAGTTCGGTGAGGCCGGGCATGGGCGGATATTGGTTCCAGCCATTGATGACGGCGTCAGCCGCTTTTTCGAGCACATCACGCGGGCCAGGCCCGTCGGGGAAGCCTTGACCGAGATTGATCGCGCCGGTTTCCCGCGCGCGTTTCGACATGACTTCAAAAATAGTGGTCGGCAGGCCAGAAAAAACCGGATTGAAAGCGCTCTGTGTCATGGGGTGCGACCATAAAGGCTGATCCCGCCCCGTTCAACGGATTTGGGCGGCGCAGTGCGCGCGCCCCGCCTTTACAGTGCCAAGCGCGCTATGCCATCACTCGGACAGAACAATTCCAATGATAGGGAGATGACCATGACCGAGATAAAGGGCGCAATTTATCCAGACCTTGAAGGCAAAAGCGTGCTGATTACAGGCGGCGGCTCGGGCATCGGCGAATCCATCGTCCATCATTTCGCGCGGCAAAAGGCCAAAGTCGCCTTTATCGACATTAATGCGGAAGCCTCGAAAAAAGTCGTCGCCGATTGCGCGGCAAAAGGCTGGACCGTGCATTTCGAACACTGCGATTTGACGGATATCGCCGCACTCAAAGACTCGATTGCGAAAGCGCGCAAAGTCATTGGCCCCGTCTCCGTGCTCGTGAACAATGCCGCGCATGACCAGCGCCACAAGATGGAAGATGTGACACCGGAATATTGGGATGATCGCTTTGCCGTGAACATCAAACATCAATTCTTCTGCGCGCAAGCCGTGATTGAAGATATGAAAGCGGCCAATCACGGTGTGATTTTGAATTTCGGATCGACCTCATGGATGGTGGGCCAAGGCGGCATGGCGGCCTATACGGCGGCGAAATCAGCCGTACTCGGTTTTACGCGCTCGCTCGCGCGTGACTTTGGCCAATTCAACATCCGCTGCATGGCGATTGCGCCGGGCTGGATTATGACCGAGCGTCAAATCTCTCTCTGGCTCACACCGGAAAGCGAGAAGGAATTGATGACGCGCCAATGTTTGAAGCGCAAACTCGTTCCCGCCGATCTTGCGAAAGTCACCGTGTTCTTGGCGTCTGAAGAGGCGAGCGCCTGCACCAATCAGCAATATGTCGTCGATGGCGGCTGGATCTGATTTCATAAACCCATGACCAAACCCGCACTCGTCGCCATTGATTGGGGAACAACGCGCTTCCGCGCTTATCTCATCGATGAGACGGGCGCGGTGATCGATCGCGTTTCGAGCGATGACG
>CANGSG010000136.1 GCA_947456435.1 Hyphomicrobiales bacterium | reverse complement strand
AAATGCGGCGCCGAAATCAGACAGCCAATTGTGAGGGCAAGCGCCGTTGCGAAAATTAGATAGCCCGACAAGTCGGTCAGTTTGGCCGTAAGCCGAATGCCAAAATGATTCACAATCGCTTGAAGGCCTGTGATCACAGCGAGAAAGATCACTTCGTTCTGGTAATTCGCTGAATCGAAGCCGAAAGCGCCGCAGAAGAAATACCAAGTGCCGACATTGATCGCACCAAGAACGGTGACAAGGCCGAGCAAGTTAAGCCAAGCCGTCAACCAGCCCGTGAAGCGATTACCGAGGATCGAACCCCAGTGATACAGACCACCGGCCGTAGGGTAAGCTGAACCGATCTGCGCCATAGCCAGACCGAAAACGCCGGAGACCACACAACCAACAATCCAGCCGATGCCGATCGCGCCACCACCTGCACCCGAAGTTGCTTGTGCGAGCGAATTGATACCGCCCGACAGAATGCAGATGATCGAGAATGAAATCGCAAAATTCGAAAACGCACTCATGGAGCGTTCAAGTTCCTGGGCATAGCCCATGGAGTGGAGGACCTTCAGATCCTCTTTCTTTGCGTGATCGTCGTAATGATTATCAGACATTTATGTGAACGCCCCCTCGCGTCTTCAGTGAGTGTCGTAATGCGTCTTAATTTCTCTCAAATCGCTTCTGACAGCGACTGGATGACACAACACCAAAGAGGTTAACGATAAACGACGAAGCGGAAAGCTTTGATTTCAAAAATTCAGGCCCTTGCGGCATAAGGTCGCAAAGGAAGGACGTTTAAAACCACGCGCGATCTCAACGGAAAATGCGAGCGGCGAGCTCTGATTGCCCCAGAGCCACAAAGGGTCCGCTTCGAAATTGTTCTTTTCTATAACGGAAAGGGTGACCCTCGCCGTCGAGAACAACGCCGCCGGCCGCGGCAATAATGGCATGTCCAGCCGCCACATCCCATTCCATCGTGGGGCCGAAACGCGGATAGAGATCCGCACGCCCCTCGGCGACGAGGCAGAATTTTAGTGAAGACCCGGCCGAAATACGCTCTTCCACAGAAAGGCGCTCGATAAACTCACCCGTTATGCGATCAGGATGCGATCGACTGGCCACTACAGTGAGGGGGCCTTCTGGCAGCTTGCGCGTGGCAATTGGGCGCCGATCAATCGCCGCGTCCAACGAGGCGCCGGGCTCCACAGTGAGCACGGCAGCCGACGTGCCGCCAATCCAAAGTTTCGACAGAAGGGGCGCATAAATCGCCCCCGCAATGGGCAAACCGCCCTCGATCAGTCCGATATTAACGGCAAATTCAGCCCGTCCACGAATAAACTCACGCGTACCATCAAGCGGATCGACGAGAATAAACCGTTCGCCGATGGACCGGCCAATGCCGGCTGCTTGTTCTTCTTCCGCAATTACGGGGATCTCCGGCAGATGTTCGCGTAAGGCATCCAATATATAGCGCTCAGAAGCTTCGTCAGCGTCGGTGACGGGACTGCCATCGGCCTTGCGCCGCGCGTCCTCCAAATGGGCGCGATGAGGCAAAATGATCGCGCCGGCATGGACAGCAATCTGCCCGAACAGTTCCGCCAACGCGTCCCGATCCATTCCCAAAGGCCCTCGCCGATTGCGCTCACCATCGACCACCATTACGTGACTTCGCGGGCCCAACGGTTAGAGTCAAGTTTGCGGTCATGCGCTCACAGGAAAGACGTCAATGAATTCCTCTCTTCCCATCGGCATTGTCACCATCTCCGATCGCGCGAGCCGTGGCGAATATGAAGACAAAGGCGGCCCCGGTATCATCGCCGCGCTGGGTGATTTACTGGCTTCACGCTGGCATCCCGTGTCGATCATCATTCCTGACGAGAAGCCAGCGATCATGGCCGCTCTTGCCGACCTTGCGGATCGCGAAGCCTGTTCGCTGATTCTAACGACTGGCGGTACAGGCCCTGCTGTGCGCGACGTGACACCCGAAGCCACCGAAGCCGTATGCGAAAAAATGATGCCGGGTTTTGGCGAGTTAATGCGCATGGCCAGTTTGAAAGAAGTGCCGACGGCCATTCTGTCTCGCCAAACTGCCGGCATTCGCGGCAAGAGTCTTATTGTTAATTTACCGGGAAAACCTTCAGCGATCCGCACTTGTCTCGATGTTGTATTACCCGCGATTCCCTATTGCATTGATCTGATCGGCGGCTATCGGCTCGAAACAAATGACCAAGTCTGCAAAGCGTTTCGACCAAAGAATTGATCGCTCAAGGGCGGCCAACGCTCACATACACAAAGCCCTTTGCGCGCATTTCTCCAGGGCGATAGATATTGCGCAGATCAACGAGAATGGGCGTTTTCAGCAAAGCATGAACGCGTCCAAGATCAAGCGCACGAAACGCATCCCACTCGGTAACGATCACAAGCGCGTCAGCATTTTCAACACAAGCATAAGCGTTTTCCGAGAATGTGACATTGGTCAAGAGAGAAGCCGCTGCCTCCATACCCTGCGGATCATACGCACGAATATGCGCGCCCGCATCTTGTAATGCTGTAATCAACGCCAATGATGGCGCATCGCGCATATCATCAGTATTGGGCTTAAATGTAAGGCCTAAAATCGCGATTGTCTTGCCACGCGCATCGCCACCAAGTGCGCCAACGACACGCCGCGCCATGCCCCGCTTGCGTTGATCATTCACGGAGACAACGCTTTCAACAATACGCAAGGCAACGCCTTCATCTTGGGCAGTTTTGACGAGCGCTTGCGTATCTTTTGGGAAACATGAACCACCATAACCAGGACCCGGATGAAGAAATTTTGATCCGATTCGGTTATCCAAGCCGATGCCCCGCGAAACATCCTGCACATTAGCACCAACCGCTTCGCACAGATCAGCAATCTCGTTGATGTACGTGATCTTGACCGCGAGAAACGCATTCGCTGCATATTTGATAAGTTCGGACGTACGACGATCCGTGAAAACAAGCGGCGGCTCATTCAGATAAAGCGGACGATAAATTTCCGTCATCACTTTCCGCGCGCGCTCATTCGTTGTGCCAATCACAATACGATCAGGTCGCTTGAAATCGCCAATTGCTGCGCCCTCGCGTAAGAATTCAGGATTGGAAACCACTTCAATCGAATGATTTGGGCGAACATCACGCAAAATCCGTTCAACTTCATCGCCCGTCCCCACCGGCACCGTTGATTTGGTGACGACAATTGCATCGGGATGAATGGACTCGGCTATTTGACGTGTCGCGGCATAGACATAGGATAAATCAGCGTGGCCATCACCCCGTCGCGAGGGTGTGCCAACCGCTATGAAGACAGCATCGGCTTTTGACACGGCTGTTGGCAGATCCATCGTAAATGATAATCGGCCTTCACGAACATTCTTGGCAACGAGATCGGCGAGGCCCGGCTCATAGATCGGCATCTCGCCGCGGTTGAGGCCGTCAATACGATCACGACTTGCATCGACGCAGATCACCTCATGGCCAAAATCCGAAAAGCAGGCGCCCGAAACCAACCCCACATAGCCTGCGCCAATCATGGCAATACGCATCGACACGCTCTCCGAATTCAAGGTGGCTTCCGCCGAAGCCCTTAGGACGCCATGGCTCTAGCCCATTGAAAAAGAAAAGTCTGCTCCCTTGTCTTCAAAGCGCCTATATGTAACTGGCAATTTTTGACCCTCCATAAGGACCTTGAATCGTGAGCTCACATCCCGTTCTCGTCGAAATCTATCGCGGCCTAGCCGTGGAATCCGTTCATCGGGGTTCAGTCGCGGTTGTCGACGCCGATGGCGCGACCCTCCTGGCGCTCGGGGATGTTGAAACGCCTGTTTTCCCTCGCTCGGCCGTCAAAGCGTTTCAGGCCTTGCCCCTCGTTGAATCCGGCATTGCGGAACGCTTCGGCCTTAATGACGAGGAGCTGGCGCTGGCGATTTCCTCTCATTCAGGCGAACCGCGCCATGCCGAGACGGCTTTAAAAATCTTAAAAAAGGCCGGACAGGATCAAGCCTGCCTCGAATGCGGTGCGCATTGGCCCTCAAACAAAGAGGCGGAACGCGCCTTGGCGGCGAGTGGGCAAAAGCCCTCAGCCCTCCACAACAATTGCTCCGGCAAACATTCCGGCTTCATTTGCCTTTCTTGCGGTCTCGATGAAGACCCCAAGGGTTACATTAAGCCCGGTCATCGCGTGCAGAAGGAAATCCGCGCGGCGGGTGAAGAGATGACCGGATTCCGCGTCCGTGAAGAATGGACGGGCGTCGATGGATGTTCGATCCCCACTTACGCGGTGCCGCTGAAAAATCTCGCGCATGGTTTTGCGCGGCTCGGCACAGGCACTGGCCTCGCCCCCGAACGCGCTAAAGCCGCAGCGCGGCTGCGCCAAGCGGCAGCCGCTCATCCCTTTATGGTGGCGGGTACTGGTCGCCTCGATACCGTGGCGATGGAAATTTTTGGCACACGCCTCTTTGTTAAAACGGGTGCGGAAGGCGTTTATTGTGCCGCTTTGCCTGAGCATGGCCTCGGGATTGCGCTCAAAGCGGATGATGGTGAAACGCGGGCGGCCCAAGCCATGCTCGCCGGCATTGTTCACCGCTTCCTCAAAATGTCCGATGATGAACGTATCGCCTTTGACCAAAAGGCTTGGCCCACGCTGACAAACTGGAATGGCATGACTGTGGGATCAATCAAGCCGACGGTGGCGCTGACCGGCGCTTAAATAATCCGGTCCTATTCTCGCCGCATTCAACCGCGAAAGAGACGGCCCATTGCCATAAACACGAATGATTTCATATAAAATGATCCGTCTCTTCGCTCATCATGTTATTAAATTTGCAACGATTGGCGCGACACTTATCGCCATCAGCGGTTGCATGGGCGGCATCGCGGGGACGCGATTCACGGATACAGCCGAGACGAAGACAGGCGATGTGATGCCGATCTTTGTCGCGACATCACGCAAGATGAACGCGGACGGGTCGGTAACAGCAGAGCTTTCGCCGACAACAAATTATTTGATGAATCTCATCAATATTCCAAAAAACCATAAGACCGGACAAATTGAACGCCCAAGCTTTGGTTCAGAAAGTCGAAATTCGCATTTCACTTTTGTTGGGCAACGCTTGCTTGACCATGACAAATTCAGCGCTGAAATTTCATCCCAACTCTCGGGTCGTGTCGGTACGGCGCGCGATATTCTTGTTT
>CANGSG010000135.1 GCA_947456435.1 Hyphomicrobiales bacterium | reverse complement strand
GTGGTCATTTCGAAAACCGTGATAGGTGCACCGTCATTAGCGCGTTCGCAGCGCTCAAATGCATCAACAAGCGTTGCTTCAGCAACAAGCTGGCCGGCTCCGTTTTTCTGGCCGAGCCTTATCCGTTCATGAAAGCGAACAAGATGCGGCGATGTATAAACATGAACAGACAGGCCCGCCGCTTCCAGCAATGCGCGCAAGAAGGCAACAGTCGATCCTTTTCCATTCGTACCCGCGACATGAATAACTGGCGGAAGACTCCGCTGCGGCGCTCCCAGCCTCTCGAGTAGCGCCGTGATACGCCCGAGCGAAAGATCGATCAGTTTGGGATGGAGCGCTAGAAAGCGCTCCATGAAAATGTCGGAGGTGACAGACACGCGGTAAAACTCAGCGTGCTGCCGTCACCATAATTTCGACGGTGTATTCCGGTGCCGCAAGTTTCGCTTCAACCGTCGCACGCGCGGGTGTGCAGCCCGGAGCAACCCAAGCATCCCAAGCCGCATTCATTTCGGCAAAGGTCGAAATATCGGCAAGCCAGATATTTGTTGTAATGAGTTTGGTCTTGTCTGTTCCGGCTTGCGCGAGCAAGGCGTCGATCTGCGAAAGAATATCTTTCGTCTGTTCGCCAACGCTTTTGCCTTTGGCGGTATTTGCCACTTGGCCAGCAAGATAGACCGTATGGCCGTGAATGACGGCCTGGCTCATGCGGGGGCCGACGCCAATGCGTGTAATGGTCATGGGTATAGATCCTTCCCTTAGAATAAACTGGCGGGATCTCTGGCCCCGCAACACGTGTTTGCCCTAACCGTGATTGTCGCCTTGTGCAACCCGTTGGGTGTTGCCCCTGACGACAGAGCGCGATAGGACACGGGCCGACCCCTTCACCGGACATTCTTTCATGGCCATGAACCCTGATTATCTCATCGAAAGACGGCGGCTCGGCAAACGCGTTAGTTTTTGGCGCTGGATGACTGCCATAGTCCTGTTGGTCGCGCTTCTTGGCGCAGGGTTTTATGCGTCGGGTGGCGCGGAGTTCGAGCGCCGGACTGCCCATATCGCAAAATTGAAAATTTCAGGTGTCATCACAGGCGATGAAGAGACGTTGCGCCTCATCCGAGAGGTTAGTGAGAGCCCCGCTGAAGCGGTGATGATCACGATCGAGAGCCCCGGCGGCACAGTCACCGGCTCTGAGGCTCTTTATGATGCCTTACGTAAACTTGCCGCAAAAAAGCCCACAGTGGCGCTGGTTGAGGGTATGGCGGCGTCGGGCGGTTATATCGCCGCTTTGGGAACAGATCGTATTTTCGCGCGTGAAACATCCATCGTCGGTTCAATCGGCGTTTTGTTTCAATATCCAGATATTGTCGGTCTGCTTGATCGCGTGGGCGTAAAGGTCGAGAGCATCAAGTCCTCACCCTTGAAAGCGGCACCGAGCCCGATTGAAACCGCGACGCCGGAATCGCGCGCTGCCATTGCCGCGCTCGTTCAAGAAAATTACGACTGGTTCAAACGCCTTGTGCGCGAGCGGCGCGGTCTTGATGATACCGGTCTTGCTACCGTGTCCGACGGTCGCGTGTTCACTGGCAAACAGGGCGTCACACTCGGCCTCGTCGACGCCATTGGATCGGAAGATCAAGCCCGCCTTTGGCTCGAAAAAGAGAAAAAACTCCCGCGCGATCTGCCTATTCGTGATTGGCGTCGCCACGGCCTATCGGAACGATTGGGGCTTGCGGGATTGGCGCGTTTGAGCGGTTTTGATCGATTTGCCGACCTTCTGGATCGCCTCGCTGCGGTTCCTGAAACGCAACTCCTTGACGGTGTGCTGGTCCTCTGGCACCCTTCGGTGCCGTAATTTAGTCATAATTCAATCGGCCGAACCCTGATCGACGAGCCTGCTCGAACCCAATAAATCTTAGCGAAAAGAAACGTAAACGATGATCAAGTCAGAACTCGTCCAGAAAATCGCCGAACATTATCCGGATCTTTATCAGCGCGACGCCGAAAATGTCGTCAACGCGATCCTTGATGAAATCATTGCGGCTCTATCGCGTGGTGATCGGGTCGAAATTCGGGGCTTCGGCGCGTTCTCTGTAAAGAAGCGTGATGCGCGCATGGGACGGAACCCGCGCACGGGCGAAAAAGTTTCCGTATCTGAAAAAGTCGTTCCGGTGTTCAAAGCCGGCAAGGAAATGCGCATCCGTCTCAATATGGATGGCGCTGACGCTTGATGCAGGAAAGGGGCATCCGTGAAGACGCTCCTCAAATCTATTCTGATCGCGCCGTTTGCCCTCCTTTTGTTGGGCTTCGCGCTTGCTAATCGCAGCGCGATCACGATTGCGCTCGATCCTTTCGCGCTGTTTGATCCGCCCTTGAATTTTACCGTGCCCGTTTTTCTGCCTATTTTTTTGAGCCTTATACTCGGCGTATTATTGGGCGGTATTGCGGTGTGGTTTTCGGAAGGCCGTCATCGTCGTGCAGCAAAAATTCATTTACGCGATCTCGAACGGCAAAGACGCGAGATGGAAGAATTGCGGCGTGAGAAAACACTTCCGCCCTTACCGCCATCGACCCTGATCGGCTGAATCATCTTACGCCAAAAAGTGAACGGACAACCGCGATGAAAGTGATTTCAGCCGACGATATTGACGCCGCGCTTGATCCTAGAGGTCTTGCCGATGCACTGAAAGCAGCGTTCCAGAGCGATATCGTGGTGCCTGTACGGCATCATCATGACATTGCCCGCCCCGATGCCGATGCGACGCTCTTGTTAATGCCCGCCTGGACAGGACGCGATGCGCAAGACGCTTATGTCGGCACCAAGATCGTCACGATTTATCCGGCAAATGGCGCGAAATCTCTTCCCTCTGTCATGGGTACTTATCTGCTCATCAATGGCGCCACAGGCGAACCTTTGGCCTCGCTTGATGGCGCGCGTTTGACCTTATGGCGCACGGCCGCAGCGTCAGCGCTGGCAGCACGTTATCTCGCTAAGCCCGCCGCCTCGCGTCTCGTTATGGTAGGCGCCGGCGCACTTGCCCCCTTCCTCATTCGCGCGCATTGCACAGAGAGTCCGATCAGCGATGTCGCGCTTTGGAATCATCGTCCTGAACGTGCGGAACACGTCGCGCGCGAGTTGAAAGCCCAAGGTCTTCCTGTACGCGCTGTCGATAATCTCGAAGCCGCTATTCGGGACGCAGACATTGTATCATCCGCAACACTCTCAAGCACACCGCTCATTCGCGGTGCGTGGTTGAAAGACGGCACGCATGTCGATTGTGTAGGCGCGTTCAAGCCTTCAATGCGCGAAACCGATGATGTTGTTATTACGCGCGCGAGCCTCTTTTGCGACACACGCGCAGGCGCTTTAAAAGAAGGCGGTGATTACGCGCAACCCATCGCGGCGGGCCTGATCAAAGAAACCGATATAAAAGCCGATCTCTTTGATTTTGCACGCGGCAGGCATCGCGGACGCGCCAGCGCTCAAGAGATCACGATGTTCAAATCGGTCGGCACAGCTATCGAAGACCTCGCTGCGGCCATGGCCGTATGGAAACGGGTTTCCTGACGATTCTTCTGCGATTTATTGGACAGGCGCGGCCCGGTCGTGCAACAGACACTCCATGTCTCTGATCGTTAAAATCTGCGGTCTCAAAACCCCCGAAACGCTCGAAGCGGCGATTGGTGCCGGAGCGGATTGGGTGGGTTTCGTGTTTTTCCCGAAATCCCCACGTCATGTGACAGGGGAGCTTGCCCATGAGCTCGGCCGGATTGCCGGAACCCGAGTCAAAAAAGTGGCCCTGTCTGTCGACGCCGATGACGCCGCACTCGCAGACATCGAAAAGGCGCTCAGCCCCGATCTCCACCAGCTCCACGGCCATGAGGCGCCTGAGCGGGTTGCCGCGATTAAGGCGCGCTTTGGCCGCCCGGTCATCAAAGCGGTCGGGATTGCGGAAGCGGCTGATCTCGATGCCGCCCGCACTTACGAGACTGCGGCAGATTGGCTCCTTCTCGATGCCAAACCGCCAAAAAACGCTGATCTTCCAGGCGGGAACGGCCTCACCTTCGATTGGCGACTGCTCGCGGGGCTTGACCTTGAAAAGCCCTTCATGGTCTCAGGAGGGTTAGATCCCTCGAATGTGGAACAGGCCATCACCATTTCCCGTCCGGCGGGGGTCGATATATCATCGGGCGTTGAAACGGCGCCCGGAATAAAGGATCCCGCAAAGATCCGGGCTTTCATCGAGGCCGCGCGTGCGGCGTCGCGTTAGGGGTTGAGGAACAGACAATGACCATTCAGCAGACGCCCAATTCGTTCCGGACCGGCCCGGATGAAACCGGCCATTTCGGCATGTTTGGCGGCCGCTTCGTCGCCGAAACGCTGATGCCTCTGATCCTCGATCTCGAGAAAGCCTATGCCGATGCGAAAGCTGATCCGGCTTATGAAGCTGAACTCAAAAGTTTTCACACGCATTATATCGGCCGCCCGAGCCCACTGTATTTCGCCGAGCGTTTAACGGAGCATGTTGGTGGCGCGAAAATCTATCTGAAGCGCGACGAGCTCAATCACACCGGCGCGCATAAAATCAACAATGTGCTTGGCCAAATTTTGCTCGCCCGTCGCATGGGCAAAACGCGCATCATCGCTGAAACCGGCGCAGGACAACATGGTGTTGCTACCGCAACAGCCTGCGCGCGCTTCGGTTTGAAATGCGTCGTCTATATGGGCGAAGTCGATGTCGAGCGGCAAAAGCCAAATGTCTTCCGCATGAAAATGCTTGGCGCAGAAATCGTGCCCGTTGTGTCAGGGTCAAAGACACTCAAAGACGCGATGAATGAAGCGTTGCGCGATTGGGTGACGAATGTGCATGACACATTCTATTGCATCGGCACATCAGCGGGTCCGCATCCCTATCCGATGATGGTCAGAGATTTCCAATCAATCATCGGCAAAGAGGCGCGCGAACAAATGCTTGAGCGCGAAGGTCGTTTGCCTGACTCTCTTGTGGCCTGCATTGGCGGTGGCTCGAATGCCATCGGTCTCTTCCATCCGTTTCTTGATGACAAATCGGTCGAGATTTACGGCGTTGAAGCAGCCGGTCACGGTGTTGCTTCCGGCATGCATGCGGCATCCTTGAATGGTGGCAAGCCCGGCGTGTTGCATGGCAATCGCACTTATTTGTTGATGGATGGCGACGGCCAAATTGCCGAAGCGCATTCGATTTC
>CANGSG010000134.1 GCA_947456435.1 Hyphomicrobiales bacterium | reverse complement strand
GATTCCTTTGGTGCCTTCATAGGGTACAGGCGCATGGGTTTTCGGACGGAACGGAAATTTTTCGTGTTCCGTGCCGATGCGAAACGCGTCTCTCGGCTTCGACCCCGCTTCGAGATAGGCGATCAGTTCGTCGCGGCTCTCAATCGGGGTCTCATCGGAAATATCGCGCGCCATAGGAGCCTTTCAAAGGGCCGCGGGCCAAGCGCCCGGGAAAGGCTCCTTAGGGGGTAAGGTGCGGTAGCGCAATCCGGTTCAGCCGAAGTCACCTAAAGCGGCTTGCACAAGCGCAAGCGCGGCAACGGCCGCTGTATCGGCCCGGAGAATGCGCGGCCCGAGAGATAAGGGGATAACAGACTGAATTTTAAGTATTTTTTGTCTTTCTTCGGCAGAGAATCCACCCTCTGGTCCGATCAAGACCGAAATCGGTCCTGTCACGGATTTTTGCAGAGCCGCCAGCGGGTTGGCGATCTCCGCCCGTTCATCGCAGAAGATGAGTGTGCGGTTGCTCTCCCACGAGTCGAGCACCGTATCGAGTTTGCGTTCGGGCAAAAGTTGGGGGACTGCGAGAATGCCGCATTGCTCCGCCGCTTCGATCATATTGGCAAAAAGCCGGTCGCGGTTCAGGCGGGTCACCTGGGTATGTTGGGTGATAACCGGTCCGATCCGGTAGGACCCCATTTCCACCGCCTTTTGAACGAGATAGTCGAGCCGCGCCTGTTTCAAAGGCGCAAACAGGAATTCGATGCGGCCAAGCGGCGGTTGAGGCCGCGTTTGGCGAATGACGGCTAATTTTGCCCCCTTTTTGCTTGTTTCGGTAATCCGCGCGAGAAATTCGCCATCTTTTCCGTTGAAAATCAGCACAGCATCTTCGGGTAGAAGCCGCAGCACATGGATAAGATAATGGCTCTGCTCGCGTTCAAGTGTCAGAGAGCTGTCGGCGCTCAAAGCGCTCTCAACAAAGAGCCGCGGGGTCCGGAAATCATAATCGGGCACGCTCGCCACTCCTCTTTTGAGGGTCAAAACCCCTCTCCTTGGGGCCATACCGTTGCCATAAAGGGCCTGTAAAGGGTTTTTCGCTATCGATTGATTGAAGAGCGGCGAAGCTGATAGAGGCTTGCTGCGGACGAACCATCGTAAGGGGCGGAACAGGATGCGGGCAGTCAGACTGAATTCATACGGTGCAGGCCTCGTGATAGCCGCAACCTTCATGCTGGCATCAAGCGGTTCCGTTGTTCATGCTGCCGATGATCCTTGTCAGGCTTTGGGCAAAGTTCTCACGGGCCGCGCTGAGATCATTCAAGAAGTTCAAGCCTATCGAGAGAAAAAACCTACGGCCGATCAAGCCTGCTCGACATTTACCAAATTGTCGAAGCTCAATGTAACGGCGACCTCTGCGGTGGAGCGTGATGGTGCATGGTGCCGCGCACCAGAAGATCTCGCAGCGAGTTTAAAAAAACAACAAAGCGATATCGATGCCGGTCGGAAGAATGCTTGTAAGGCCGCAGCCGATATGAAGAAGGCACAGAAAAACGGAGGCGGTGCGCCCGCACCTTTCGGTGGTGGTGATGGTATCGTCGGCGGTGAAATGAAATTGCCGCAAGGTGCTCTCTAACGCATGAATGATTTGATGGACCGCGCAATTCCCGATGCGCATCGAGGGAATTGGGTTGATCGATCCGCGCCCGATTGGGCACGTCCCTATTTGAGATTAGCACGCATTGATCGTCCGATTGGATGGTGGCTTCTCGTTCTTCCTTGCTGGTGGTCAGCGGCACTCGTCGCGGGGTATCAGGGCAAAAGCCTTCCCGATATTTCAGATATGGTTTTGTTCTTGATCGGCGCTGTTGCGATGCGGGGCGCGGGTTCAACTTACAATGATATTGTTGATCGCGATCTTGATGCGCGTGTGGCGCGCACGCGGGCGCGGCCCATAGCATCAGGGCAGATTGGTGTGAAAGCCGCCGCTTTGTTTTGCGCGTTGCAATGTCTCGTCGGACTTCTGGTGCTTTTGTCCTTCAATCATTTTGCGATCGGTCTTGGCTTTCTCTCGATGCTGCCGGTGCTCGTCTATCCCTTCATGAAGCGCATCACGTCCTGGCCACAAGCGGTGCTTGGCCTCGCTTTTTCCTGGGGTGCATTGATGGGCTGGGCGACCGCTGAGGGCGCGCTCGCCGCGCCTGCCCTCTGGCTTTACGGCGCGGCCATCGCTTGGACGATGGGCTATGACACGATCTATGCCGTGCAAGACATCGAGGATGACGCGATTGCCGGCATTCGTTCAACCGCCCGGCTTTTTGGGTCAAAAACCCCTTTGGCTGTCGGAATCTTTTATGGAATTGCTTCCTTTTTGACTTTTGGCGCAGTTTTTTCTGGGGGCGCAGGCTGGGTGGCCTACGGGGCTGCTGCGGCATTTTCCGTCCATCTTTTCTATCAAATGATCAAAATCCGGCTTGAAGATGGGGCTTTGGCCTTGAAGCTTTTTCAATCGAACCGGAATGCGGGCCTCATTCTTTTTGCGGGACTTGCGCTTGATGCTGCGGTGCGGCATGTCCTGCCGACGCTGTTTGGGTGAGGCCTTAACTGCGCATTAGGCCTGCGCCGCTCAGAATTGAAGAATCGAGAAAGGACCGACCAATGTCTGCGACCACGTCTCCCGCTCAGGGCAAGCAATTGCTCCATCTCGTTTTCGGCGGAGAACTCATCGATCTTGATGGCGTGGATTTCACCGATCTTTCCAAGCTCGACATCGTTGGCATTTTCCCGAATTATGCCTCCGCTCATGCGGCATGGAAGGCAAAGGCTCAGGCAACAGTCGACAATGCTCATATGCGTTATTTCGTTGTGCATCTTCATCGTTTGCTCGATCCGCGCTCATCGGTCGATGACAAACACTGATCATCGTTTGTTTGATTTCTGATGTTGAAACGGATCGCCCGCTACCCGCGTATTCAAGCTGCAATCGGGGCGGTTCTCGCCGGCTATTTCAAATTTGTTCGTGCGACAACAAGGATCACATGGCTTGATCCTGATATTGTCGAAACACTTAAACGCGAAGACTCTTTCATTTGCGCCATTTGGCATGGACAAAATTTTATGATCCCGCTCGCGATGTGGAAGGGCGCGCAAGTTGCCGTTTTGATCACGCGTCATGGTGATGGTGCATTGATTGCTGAAGCCTGTGAACGCATGGGTATGACCCCCATTCGAGCTTCCGGGGGATCGCAAAAACAGAAAAATGAAAAAGGCGGCGCGGCTGGGTTGCGCGCGATGATTAATGCGCTTGATGACGGCTATATTGTTGCGATGACACCTGATGCACCAAAGACCGCGCGTGTTGCGGTGCAGGGTATCATTGCCTTGGCGCGCCTTTCCGGCCGCCCTATTCGTCCCTTCTGTGTAGCAACATCGCGTCGAATTGATCTCAATAATTGGGATCGCACGAGTATTTGCCTTCCGTTCGGACGGGGCGCGATTGCGGTAGGCGATGCGATCAGGATCGAACGCGATGCTGATGCCGAAACGCAGGAGCGTATGCGGGTGCGTCTCGAGCAAGAACTCGATGCGATGCATGACGCGGCTTACGCCGCCCTCGGCACGGTCGATCCCGGCCGCGCTTTGCGGACTAATCGGTCATGAAATCCGAACCCTTCAGCTATCGACTCTATCGCGCTTTGACCGATGGTGCGCGGCCTATCGCTCATATGATGTTGCTAGAGCGGTCGCGTCGTAACAAAGAAGATCGGACGCGATTAGGAGAACGGCGAGGAGAGGCCACACGTAGCCGCCCTGCCGGTCCTCTTGTTTGGGTTCATGGCGCAAGTGTTGGTGAAAGTCTTTCACTCCTACCCATCATTGAAGCCTTGGCCGCGAATGACTATTCGGTTGTTGTGACATCAGGAACAGTGACCTCGGCGCAAGTTCTGGCGCGTCGCTTACCCGAAGGGTCAACCCATCAATATATGCCGCTTGATGTTCCAAGCTATGTGAATCGGTTTCTTGATCATTGGCGGCCGGATCTCGCTATTTTTGCTGAGTCCGAAATTTGGCCGAATATGATTTGTCAGGCGCATCGCCGCAACATTCCGCTCGTTCTTGTGAATGCCCGCATGTCTGCGCGCAGCTTCAGACGGTGGACCCAAATGCGCTCTCTCGCGCATTATCTCTTTACGCGCTTTGATCTTTGTCTTGCGCAATCACAAGGTGACGCTGAACGGCTTGTGCGTCTCGGTGCGCCGCGTGTGACAGTCACCGGTAATTTGAAATTTGATTCCGTTCCGCCACCGGCATCAGCGGCCGCCTTAGCGAGTATGAATGAATTTATTGACCGGCGTCCGGTGTGGCTTGCGGCATCCACCCATGCGGGGGAAGAGCTTCTCGCGATTGAAGCGCATGGTCGCCTTGCCGCGCGTTATCCTGATCTCTTGACGATTATTGCGCCACGTCATCCAGAACGCGGTCGTGAAATCTATGCAGCAACAGCGCGTGCCGGATTGCGCGCATCGCAGCGCTCGCTGGGTCTGCAACCTGATAGCGCGACCGATATCTATATTGCTGATACAATCGGCGAGATGGGGTTATTTTATCGTATTGCTCCGATTGTGTTTCTTGGCGGATCGCTGGTGCCGCATGGGGGACAAAATCCGATTGAACCCGCAAAGCTCGGTGCGGCCTTAATTCATGGGCCGCATATTCATAATTTTACCGAAGTCTATGCCGCGCTTGAACAAGCTGGCGGCGCCTATCAAATTAACGGCGCGGATGATCTTGCGGCTACGCTCGATTATCTTTTTGACGATGCAACGGCGCGTGATGAGGTTGCGCAACGCGGTATGAATGCGGTGACAGCCATAGGCGGCGCGCTGCGTCGTACTATGGATGAAATCGCACCCTATCTTTTAAAAATGCATCTCGGACATCGGCCATGATGAACGCGCCGGCTTTTTGGTGGAAAGAGCCGGGCGTTGTCGCGCATCTTCTGTCGCCTCTTGCCGGACTTTATGGTGCGGTTGCGGCATCGCGTCTTTCGCGCAAAGGTGTGAGAGCGCCGTGCCCTCTAATCTGCGTCGGCAATTTCGTTGCGGGTGGTGCCGGTAAAACGCCTGTTGCTCTTACGCTCGCCTCGCTTTTGAAGGCGCAAGGTGAAAAGCCTGTTTTTCTGAGCCGCGGTCATGGCGGCACATTGTCAGGACCTGTGCTTGTGGATCTTGTAAAACATGGCCCGCATGATGTGGGCGATGAACCACTTTT
>CANGSG010000133.1 GCA_947456435.1 Hyphomicrobiales bacterium | reverse complement strand
TTCCGATCTACGCCAAGCCGTTGAAGCCATTGAAGGGCCCGTCCTCGTGCTCGCGGGTGCCGGCACCGGCAAGACACGCGTGCTCACAACACGTATTGCCCATATCATCGCCACCGGTAGCGCCTACCCTTCACAAATTCTCGCGGTGACCTTCACGAACAAAGCGTCGCGGGAAATGAAAGAGCGTATCGCGCATCTTGTCGGCGATGTTGCCGAAGGCATGCCGTGGCTTGGCACATTCCATGCGATCGGTACAAAAATTTTACGGCGTCACGCCGAGCTTGTCGGATTGAAATCCGATTTCACCATTCTCGATACAGATGATCAAATCCGTCTCATGCGGCAAGTGATCCGCGCGGAAGACATTGACGAGAAGCGCTGGCCAGCCCGCGCGCTGTCGTCTTACATTGATGGCTGGAAAAATCGTGGTCTTACACCTGATAAAGTGCCGTCAGGCGAAGCCGCTGCGTTTGCCAATGGCAAAGGCGCAAAACTTTATGCGCTTTATCAAGAGCGCTTGAAACAATTGAACGCCGCTGATTTCGGCGATTTGCTGCTCGAAAATTTGCGCCTGTTCCGCGAACAGCCGGATGTGCTTGCGCAATATCAAGAACGTTTCAAATTCATGTTGGTGGACGAGTATCAGGACACCAATGTCGCGCAATATCTATGGCTGCGATTACTCGCGCAAGGCCGTCGCAATGTCTGCTGCGTCGGCGATGATGATCAGTCGATCTATGGATGGCGCGGCGCTGAGGTGGACAATATCCTGCGTTTCGAGAAAGATTTTCCGGGCGCAATCGTCATTCGCCTCGAACGGAATTATCGTTCAACCGGCCATATCCTGAATGCGGCCGGAAAACTCATCGCGCATAATCAAGGTCGCCTGGGTAAAACCCTCTTCACCGACGATGAGGAAGGCGAAAAGCCGACACTCACCGGCGCGTGGGATTCGGAAGAAGAAGCGCGCTTGATCGGCGAAGAGATCGAAGCGCTTCAGCATAAAGGTCATTCGCTCGCCGACATGGCCATTCTCGTGCGCATCTCGGCGCAGATGCGTGAGATCGAAGATCGCTTTGTGACGCTGGGATTGCCCTATCGCGTGATTGGCGGTCCGCGCTTTTATGAGCGCGCTGAAATTCGTGATGCGCTTGCTTATTTGCGCGTCGTCGCGAACCCCACCGATGATTTGGCCTTTGAGCGCATCGTCAATACGCCGAAGCGCGGTCTGGGCGATGCGACGATTGAGCAGGTTCATCTTTACGCGCGCAAAAATGGCGTCGCGATGCTCGAAGCGGTGCGTCGTCTGATTGAAACCGATGAGTTAAAGCCCCGCCCGCGTGCGACTTTACGCGAGCTTGCAAAAAGCTTCGAGCGCTGGTCCTCACTCATCGAGACAATGAAACATTCGGAACTCGCTGAACAGATCCTCGAAGAGTCCGGCTACACCGATATGTGGCAGAAGGAACGCACTGCCGATAGCGCCGGACGTCTTGAAAACTTAAAAGAACTTGTGCGGTCGATGGAAGAATTTCCTGATCTCGCAGGCTTTCTTGAACATGTCTCGCTCGTGATGGAAATGAGCGACAATGACTCGAGCGACCGTGTTTCGATTATGACTTTGCATGGCGCCAAAGGTCTTGAATTCGAAACCGTATTCTTGCCCGGATGGGAAGAAGGTCTTTTCCCCAATCAACGCGCGCTCGACGAAAATGGCCGCGCCGGCTTGGAAGAAGAACGCCGCCTCGCTTATGTCGGCCTGACACGCGCCCGTCGTCGCGCAAAATTATTCTTCGCCAGCAATCGCCGTATTCATGGCTTGTGGAGCGCGACGGTTCCCTCGCGCTTCATTGATGAATTGCCACCCGAACATGTCGAAGTGATGGATGCGCCAGCAGGTTTTGCAAGCGGTCAAGGCGGTTATGGTCGTTCGCGGTTTGATCAACAGGGCTTTGGCGGATCCTCCTATCAAACGCCCGGATGGCAACGCGCGCAACAACGCGGCACCGCTTCTGATCGCGGGCCCGGTGGTCGCGGACGTATCGCCGGTGGTTATGACGAACATGAAGATCGCGATCAAAGACGCGAGAGCGCGCAAAGCGGTCGCCGGTTCAGTACTGATGGTTTTTCCGAACGCGCAGAACCCTATCGCGCGCCGCCTTCACGCCGCGGCACGACCTTGATCGAAGGCGAACTTGTCGCGAAATCAACCGGCGCACCGTCACGCTTTAACGAAGGCGACCGCGTCTTTCATATCAAATTCGGTAATGGTGCGGTGGCGAGTGTTGACGGCAACAAACTCACCATCGATTTCGATAAAGCCGGCCGAAAAATGGTGCTGGATAGTTTTGTTGAGCGGGTGTGAATCTAAAGCTTGTTTAAACTCACTTCGGCAAAATCCGCCTCACGCGATCAATGAGATTGCCCCACACTTCCGGATCACCGCCCGGAATGCCGAAGCGCAGCCAATTCGGTTTATCTTTAAACGCGCGCACGAGAATGCCCGATTGCGCGAGACGCTGAAACACGTCTTGGGCGTGATCACCTTCAGCGAGACGATAAAGCGGCGTTCCGCCAATTACTTTGAGCCCCAGTTTTTCGATTACCGCATCGAGCTCTTCGCAATCCTCTTCAAGGCGCGCCATGGTGGCGGTCAACCAGCCGGTATCACCATAAGCGCGCAGACCGATTTCAATCGACGCGCCTGAAATCGGCCATGAGCCGAGGGCTGCGCGAATTTTTTCACCATCATGCGATCCGGCGAGCGCAAAGCCTAAGCGCAATCCCGCGAGGCCAAAGGTTTTGCCGAAAGAGCGCAAAATCACCGCGCCTTCATTCGGCAAGCGGTGCACGAAGCTCGCCGCATCTTCCATCAGATCCATAAAGGCTTCATCGACGACCAAACGCCCGCCTTTCCGCGCGAGCTTGCTCGCGAGGGCTGTGAGATGCTTCGGATCAACGAGGCGGCCGCAGGGATTATTTGGATTAACGACAACAATCGTATCGAAGTCATCGGACGAGAGAAGCTCTTCAATCGTGTCGACAATATCGACCACCGCACCGGCGGTTTCATAGGCGATTTTATATTCGGAATAAGTGAACCCTAAAATCGCGACGTGACGCGCCGGGAAAAGGCGCGGCAGAAGATGGATCAAGGTTTCCGTGCCCGGCGCGGCAATCACCGAGGATTCGAACCGTGCGCCGAATGTGTGGGCGGCCGCGGCCTCAAGGGCACGGATTTCATTTTCCTCTGGCAATCGGGTCCATGATGCCTCAGAAACCTCCCCCACCGGATAGGGTGCCGGATTGATCCCGGTCGAGAGATCGATCCAGGGTTCAGGTGCTTTCGGGAAGGCATGGCGCGCGTCAAACAAGCGACCGCCATGAACCACAAGGCTTTCGAGGGCCCGATGCGGGTCGAGGGGATCAATGGTCACGGGTTCGCTTTTCATTGCGGCTACTCAACTCTTGCTCGAAGGGCTACTTGGGTATCCGCAGGCGCTGTTTCGCACCATCGGCCATCCGGTCACCTGGATCGGCGGGTTGATAGCCCGTCTTGACCGCAGTCTCAACCACCAAGACTGGCCTTTTTTTGTGCGACGCCTCACAGGGGTTTTCGCCCTCCTCATTCTCCTGGCGATTACGGGGGGAATTGCGGTCGCGCTTGATCGCGGCCTTGGCCACTATGCCCTTGGCCTTTTGACCATCATTATTCTCGCTGCCACTTTGCCGGCGCAACGCAGCCTTGATGAACATGTGCGCGCGGTCGCAGATGCGCTTGAGAAAGACGGCGTCGAAGGCGGTCGCAAAGCGGTCTCGATGATTGTTGGGCGTAAAACTGATACGCTTGATGAAGCCGGGATCAGCCGTGCCGCCATTGAGAGTCTCGCTGAAAATTTTTCTGATGGCGTTGTCGCCCCGATTTTTTGGACCGCCTGCTTCGGATTACCCGGCGGCGTTCTCTATAAAGCGATCAATACAGCCGACAGTATGATCGGCCATAAAAACGAAAAATATCACGCCTTCGGTTGGGCGGCCGCGCGATTGGATGATCTCGTCAATCTGCCTTGTTCGCGTCTGTCGGCAGTATTGTTTGTTCTCGCCTCGCTCTTTGTGCGCGATGCCTCACCTTTCAAGTCCGTCGCAACAGTGTGGCGCGATGCCGGCAAGCATCGCTCACCGAATGCCGGATGGCCGGAAGCGGCGATGGCGGGCGCGCTTGGCTTTGCTCTCGCCGGTCCGCGCGTCTATGGCGAGACCATGGTCGATGATGTTTATATGGGTGATGGGCGAAGAGATTTATCGGCTCTCGATATTCGCCGCGCGCTTCGTCTCTATCGTATCGCTTGCATCATTCAGGGCGCTGTGATCATCGCGCTAGCCTTCACGCTCACCGCGCAAGCCTGAGCAATCCCTCACAATCGACATGCGCTTCGAGATGATCGGCTAACGCATCAAGCGTTTTTTCAACGCTCGATTCATAAGCAAAGCCTGACGAAGTCCCGCCAATCCATTCAAGCCATGACGCACGCTGATGATCATCGGCGAAGAGTCCATGCACATAAACGCCGCGCACGCGCCCGTCTGCTGACATCGCACCATCAAGCCGTCCATCACCAAAACGCAAAAGGGGCCGCTCGCAATCAGGTCCTTTAGTGACGCCGATATGCATTTCATATCCATGAAACGGCGCTTGATCCTCAAGCGAGGAGCCCGTTACCGCCACCAACGTTTTCTTGGTCTCCATGACGGTCGAGACATCGAGCATGCCCAATCCGTCCACACCACCGGCCGCGCCTTCAATGCCATGCGGATCATCAATCCGTCGCCCGAGCATCTGATAGCCGCCGCATACACCCAGCACTTTTCCGCCGCGCCTCACATGTGCTCGAAGATCAATATCCCAGCCCTCGGCACGCAGCGCTTCGAGATCCGCAATGGTTGCTTTTGATCCGGGAATAATCACCAAATCCGCATCACCCGGTATCGCTTCACCACGTCTGATCATTTGCAGTTTGACATCGCTCTCTGCCGCAAGCGGATCAAAATCATCAAAATTTGAAATGCGCGGCACTTGCAAAACGGCAATGGTTATTGGCGCATTGCGTGCCACGCGACGGCGATCCAGCGCCACCGCATCTTCCGCAGGTAGGCGAAACGCATCATGAAAATGCGGGATCAAGCCAAAACTCGTCCAGCCTGATTTCTCAGCAATCAAACGCATCCCGTCTTCAAACAAAGACGCATCGCCGCGAAAGCGATTGACCATAAAGCCTTGCACCATGGCGGCATCGGCCTCGTCAATCACAGCGCGTGTGCCGACGATTTGCGCAATCACACCGCCGCGATCAATATCACC
>CANGSG010000132.1 GCA_947456435.1 Hyphomicrobiales bacterium | reverse complement strand
CGCCCCTCAACGCCGACGCTCATATGATTATCCCGCCTGACTATTTAAAATGAAAAAAAATCCGGCGGAACAGTGATGTCCCGCCGGTGTTCTTTATATTAGCGGATTGGCGGTGCGTATTGCAGGCCACCTTTCGACCAGAGCGCGTTCGATGAACGAGCGAGCTGGATCGGTGTATTCGGGCCAACATTGCGTTCGAAGATTTCTTCGTAGTTGCCGACACCCTTCACGATCTGGACAACCCAGGCATTCGAAAGGCCGAGCGACTCGCCGAACTTACCTTCGGTGCCGAGAACGCGCTTGATTTCCGGATTATCGGACTTCACCTGCTCATCAACATTCTTCGAGGTGATGCCGAGTTCTTCGGTCGTGATAAGTGCGTAGTGCACCCACTTCACAAGATTGAGCCATTGATCGTCGCCCTGACGGACAACAGGACCGAGCGGCTCTTTCGAAATCACTTCCGGAAGAATGATGTGATCATCAGGCTTGGCCATCGAGAGACGGTCCGCGGCAAGGCCCGAACGGTCGGTCGTGTAGCTGTCGCAACGGCCTGAGTCATAAGCCTTCAACGCTTCTTCTGAAGTGCCGAATGTTACAACCTTATAGTCCATCTTGTTCGAACGGAAATAGTCGGCGAGGTTCAACTCAGTCGTTGTACCTTGCTGCACGCAGATCGAAGCGCCGTTCAATTCTTTAGCAGACTTCACATTGAGCTTCTTGTTTACCATGAAGCCCTGGCCGTCATAGAAGTTCACGCCGGCCCAGATGATGCCGAGCGTCGTTTCACGCGACATGGTCCATGTCGAGTTACGGATCAACACGTCAACTTCACCCGAAGCGAGAGCGGTGAACCGATCCTTCGACGAAAGCGGAACAAATTTCACTTTGGTCGGATCGTTGAAAATCGCAGCCGCGATTGCACGGCAATAATCAACGTCGAGACCTGTCCAGTTACCCTTCTGGTCTGGCACACCGAAACCGGCTGTACCCGGATTGGCGCCACAGACGAGTTGTCCCTTAGCTTTCACATTGTCGAGCGTGCCGGCAGACGCCGCCGAAACAAGGCCGACACTGGCAGCAGCCACAAGAGCCGCAGCGATCAGTTTCTTCATTTGGTCCTCCAGATGTTCGAGCCCGCCAAACGCGCGGCCCAATCCATGCCAATCAGGCATGGCAGTCATTAAATTTTGAAGTGGTGGTCATGGTCAAGGGAAATACGCAGGCTTCACAGTAAAATAGTGACATTATCCTTGACCAAGAGGTCAAATCTGCCGTCCAATGCCTAAAATTTGGAGAATTGGGCCCCAATGAAAGACAAAATGCCGCAGGAAACGTTTTCGCGCCTCTCTGATCGGACAAAGCTCGTCTATGCCGGACGCGACCCCTTCGAGCAGCACGGCTTCGTCAATACGCCGATCTATCGGGGCTCGACCGTCATCGCGCCCACGATGGAAACGCTGCTCAATCGCTCGGGCCGCTACATCTATGGAACCCAAGGCACGCCAACGAGCGATGCGCTCGAACAAGCGTGGACCCAAATTTCAAAAGCTGCCGGCACAGTGTGTGTTCCCTCCGGACTTGCAGCCGTTTCTGTCGCCCTCCTCTCGTGCTTAAAGGCGGGCGATCATCTACTGGTAACTGACAGTGTCTATCGCCCGACACGAGTATTCTGCGACGGCATGCTGAAGCGCTTTGGCGTCGAGACAACCTATTTTGATCCGATGATCGGCGATAACATCGCGTCTCTCTTCAAGCCGAATACAAAAGCCGTGTTCACGGAAGCACCCGGGTCGCAGAGCTTCGAAGTACAAGATGTTCCCGCCATAGCGCGCGTTGCGCATGAGCGTGGTGCCGTTGTGTTGATGGATAATACCTGGGCAACACCGTTCTTTTTCTCGCCCCATGAAATGGGCGTCGATCTCGCTATTGAAGCGGGCACGAAATATCTTTCCGGTCATTCAGATATTTTGCTTGGTCTAGTTTCCGCGAATGAACGCACATGGAAAAATTTGCGCGACACTTATGACGCGATGGCGATTTGCGCCGGTCCTGAAGATATGTTCTTGGCACTTCGCGGTATGCGCACAATGCTTCTTCGTCTTAAAGAACAAGAAAAGGCCGCGCTTGATATGGCGCATTGGTTAAAGGCCCAGCCGGATGTCTTGAAAGTTCTCCATCCCGCTTTACCCGATTGCCCGGGTCATGAAATCTGGAAGCGCGATTTCACTGGCTCATCAGGCCTCTTCTCAATTATTCTGAAACCTGCCTCCCAGAATGCTGTTGCGGCTATGCTTGATGATCTTGCGCTATTCGGCATGGGGTATTCATGGGGCGGGTTTGAGAGCCTGATTATTCCTTTTGATTGCGCGACCTATCGCACTGTTACGAAATGGAATCCGGGCGGTCCGGCGCTGCGTATTCAAATCGGGCTTGAAGATGTGAAAGATCTGCAAGCCGATCTTTCAGCCGGCTTTGCGCGCCTCAGGGCCGCACATAACGCTTAAGGCACACACCACCGCGCAGCGGTCTGTTGATTATTAAATCGATAGACCGCGCGCCGATTACCTTCCGACCCAAGCCAAAGAAAATCGAGCTCGTCGATCATGATATTGACGGCAGCAAAATGAATACGGCCCGTTTCCGCGTCAGAGCGATCACGCGGCAGATAAAATTCATCGCGGCCATCGATCTCATAACCGGGACCCGGTTCAGTCGCATAACAAAGCTTGCTCATCGCTTGCGAAGACGCCCAAGCTGCATCACCCACCGCATCATCACGATGGAGTGTGGCGCGCCCTTCAACACGAAGCTGAATTTTTTCAGCGGCATCATAAAACAAAAATGCGATGCGCGGATCAGCCAATAACTCGTGAAATTTCTCAGAGCGGATATCGGTATGAAAACGCAAAACCCGCACTTCGGGATCAAAAGCACGAAGCACCACCACGCGTGAACGCGGACGACCATCGCGACCAATCGTTGACACAACCGGCGTATGCATGGGCGCAGAGCGCGCACGAACAGACTTCGTGATCAAGCCAAAGCCGTGATCGAGCACTGCATCGAGATCGGCCAAAAAAGGGGGAAGATCAGTGTTCACAAATAAGACCTGAAAAAGCGACTGGCGACTCCAGGAGGATTCGAACCTCCGACCTGCCGCTTAGAAGGCGGCTGCTCTATCCAGCTGAGCTATGGAGTCAAAGAGCCAGCCTTACGGCCAAAGTCTATTAGCCGATCAGGCCCCGAGTCTCAATTCCTGCGAGGGTCTCAATTCCTGCGCGGGCTCAATGCGTCCAGGACCCGATGCGGTTTGATTTGAAATTATCAGAATAGGACATGGTGCGCCGCTTGGCCTCTTGCGGCTCCTCGACCTGAGCCACGAACCCGTGCCGCGCGGCATAGGCAATCGCCTCTTCGCGGCTATCAAACCACAATTTGACCTGGGTCTGCATATCTACGGTGCCTGACCAACCCATAAGCGGATCGACCTGCCCGGGATGTTCCGGTGTGAATTCCAGAAGCCACCGATCTGATTTCGCCTTGCCAGACTGCATGGCGGTTTTGGCGGGGCGGGAAATACGGGCCGTCATCGCAAATCATCCCTTATTCAACCTTTGACACATTGGTCGGGGCTGCAAGATTTGAACTTGCGACCCTCTGCTCCCAAAGCAGATGCGCTACCAGACTGCGCTAAGCCCCGGTACCAATGCGCGAGAAAGGGTTTATGTCCTGTTGCACGATCCTTCAAGGCGTTTCTTGCGGTAATCGTTAACTCATTCCCAGCCTTGCACCCTCGCTGCTGATCGTCCAAGACACGCCCACCATGCTTATTCTGAACGATCTCACCTACCGGCTCGGGGCCCGAACCTTGTTCGACAAGGCCTCAGCGACCATTCCGACCGGAGCGCGAGTCGGATTTGTTGGACGCAATGGCACAGGGAAAACAACCCTTTTTCGGCTTATTCGGGGTGAAATCGGGCCTGAATCCGGCGAAATCCAACTTTCGCGGGGTTTTAGAATTGGCTCAGTTGCGCAAGAAGCGCCCGGCGGTCCCGAGAGTTTGATCGAGACAGTGCTCGCTGCCGATATCGAACGCACTGCCCTCCTTGCCGAAGCCGAGACTGCAAAAGATCCCCACCGAATTTCTGAAATTCACATCCGCCTTGCCGATATCGGCGCCCATGCGGCGCCCGCCCGCGCGGCCTCGGTGCTCCACGGCCTCGGATTCGATGCCGAAGCGCAGAATCGCCCCTGCTCCGCTTTTTCCGGCGGCTGGCGGATGCGCGTGGCACTGGCCGCCGTTCTCTTTGCGGAGCCCGATCTGTTGCTCCTCGATGAACCGACCAACTACCTCGATCTCGAAGGCACCTTGTGGCTGATGGATTACCTCGCGCGTTACCCGCATACGGTCATCGTTATCAGTCATGACCGCGATCTCCTCAACCAATCAGTTGATCAGATCATGCATCTCTCGGAAGGCAAGTTGCGCCTCTACAAAGGCGGTTATGACAGTTTCGAAAAGCAGCGCGCGGAAGACCAAGAAGTCCAACTGCGCTTTGCCAAGAAACAAGCCGAAGAGCGCAAACATCTTGAAGCCTTTATCAACCGCTTCAAAGCCAAAGCGTCAAAAGCAAGACAAGCTCAATCCCGCGTCAAACGTCTCGAAAAACTTAAGACAATCACACCGATCATCGAAAACGATGTTCTCCCTTTCGACTTTCCTTCGCCTGAAAGACCTTTATCGCCACCGCTTGTCGCGCTTGAAGGTGTGAGCGTTGGGTATCAGGGAAAGCCTGTTCTCTCCCGCCTATCGCTCTCTATTGCCGATGACGATCGCATCGGACTTTTGGGTTCGAATGGTAATGGTAAATCGACATTTGCAAAGCTCGTCGGCGGACGCCTTGATCCTCTAACGGGATCATTGAGAAAATCATCAAAAATGACCGTCGCGTATTTTGCGCAACATCAGCTCGATGAACTTACGCCCTCAGGCACACCCTATACGCATATCCGCACATTAATGCCTGACTCAACAGAAGCGCAAACACGCTCCCGCGTCGCACGGATTGGCTTTTCTGGGGCCCGCGCCGATACGCCTGTCACAGCCCTTTCAGGGGGCGAAAAAGCACGACTCTTGATGGGAATTGCGACATTGCATGGCCCCCATCTTCTCATTCTCGATGAACCGACCAATCATCTCGATATTGATTCACGAGTTGCGCTGATGGATGCCATCAATGATTATGACGGCGCGATTATTCTGATTTCGCATGATCGCTTTTTGCTCGAATCCTGCGCTGACCGATTGTGGTTTGTTGGTGACGGGACCGTAAAACCCTTTGATGGCGATCTCGATGCTTATCGCGCCAAAGTTCT
>CANGSG010000131.1 GCA_947456435.1 Hyphomicrobiales bacterium | reverse complement strand
TGGCGACCGCGTTTTGGTTCTCTTGTCGGCAGGAAATCTCGCCGTGACACAAGCCGTCATTTCAAATCTGAACGAGCAGATTGATGCGGCCGAAGAGAATGGTGGTGCGTCTCTCGTCAATGTCACAACCATGTTTCAGGCAGCGCGTCTCATCGGTGAAGCCGTACGCGAAGTGCGGCGTGTTGATGGCCCCGCACTTGAAGCGAATAATGGTGTGTTTGCCTGTTCCTTTATTCTCGGCGGACAAATCCATGGCGAGCCGCCGCGCATGTTTCAGATTTACGCCGAAGGCAATTTCATTGAAGCCACGAAAGACACGCCCTTTTTCCAGATCGGTGAACATAAATATGGCAAGCCGATTCTCGACCGCGTAGCACGGCCGGAAATGACCATGGGCGAAGGTGCGAAAGTGATTTTGATTTCATTCGATTCCACGCTACGCTCCAATCTGTCGGTTGGCATGCCGATTGATCTCTTGATGTATGAACGCGATTCGCTTGAGATTTCTTATCAGCGGCGCATCTCGCAAAATGATCCCTATTTCGAAAAATTGTCGAAAGGCTGGTCGGGTGCTTTGCGCGAAGCGTTCAAAAATATCGACAATTATCGCGACCCGTCTGCCGCCGATGAATCCCTTACGCTTACACCAAATACTAAGCCCGCTTCATGACCGTCAAGGAACCGCGCTACACCATCGGCGTTGATGGCGGCGGCACACGCTGCCGTGTGCGCATTAGAGATAGCGCAGGGCAAATTTGCGCCGATGAAGTCGGTGGTCCGGCCAATATCTATTCGAACTTTGACGCCGCGATTGTTGAAATTCGCAAGGGCATCGATCATGCGCTCGGACAGTTTAATGATGACGCTGACTTGAGAGCTGAGACATCGCTTGGATTAGGTTTAGCCGGCATCGTGACGCTTGATGATCCCGCGCGTGTGGCCAGAGCTTTTTCTGATTTCAAATCGGTGAGAGTCGAGAGCGATGCGATGATCTCGTGTCTCGGCGCCCATGCCGGTCAAGACGGCGCGATTGTCATTGCGGGCACCGGTTCGGCGGGACTCTATCGGACAAGCACAAAAGTCTATCACATCGGCGGACGCGGTTTTCGTTTGGGTGATGAAGGATCAGCCGCGCGCATGGGGAACGAAGCATTGCGACAAACGCTTTTAGCGGCGGATGATTTGCGTCCCCAAACCCAACTGACAAGACAATTATTAAAACGCTTTGACAATGACCCAGCAGCCATCACGCGTTTTTCGGCGGATGCGAAGGGCGCAGATTATGGTGCGCTCTGCCCTCTCGTTTTGGAACATGCTGCGAAGGGGGATGAGGTCGGCTTGCCGATTGTTAAGAATGCCGCGCGCGCGCTTCTTGATCTCACCCATGCACTTCAAAAACAAGGCGCAGAGCGCATCGCTTTAACCGGTGGCCTTGCTCAAGTCATGCGCCCGTGGATTGCGCTTGAAGCACCAGATCCCTTTTCCGATCCGCTTTATGATCCGGTTGACGGCGCAATCCTTCTTGCGGGAGGATCGCTCGCATGAGAAAAGTTTTCTATGGTGCCGATCTTTTTGATGGCGAAAAAATTCTGAAAGATCATGCGCTCGTTGTAGAGGGCGGCGTCATCAGCGCGCTTATACCTGTCAGCGATCGACCGCGTGAGGGTGAAGCAATTGATCTCTCGGGCGGCACACTATCTCCCGGCTTTGTTGATGTTCAAGTCAATGGTGGTGGTGGCACGCTTTTTAATGACGATCCAACGCCTGAAGGCATCGAGAACATTGCGAAAGCGCATCGTCGCTTTGGCACGACATCTCTCTTGCCAACGGTGATTACGGATAGCGCCCCCATTCTCGAGGCGGCCTT
Source organism: Hyphomicrobiales bacterium (assembly GCA_947456435.1). Classification (GTDB taxonomy): domain Bacteria; phylum Pseudomonadota; class Alphaproteobacteria; order Rhizobiales; family Beijerinckiaceae; genus CAIUPE01. Next base: position 3,558 of record CANGSG010000131.1, on the reverse strand, counting down.
ACGCGCGGGGAAAGCGGCGCAGAACACGGTCACCGGCGTTCTCGGCCTTCACGTCGAAGGACCTTTCATCGACCCTGTTAAGAAAGGAGCACATCCCGCTGAATTTATCAGAGCAATCACTGACGCGGACATCAGCGCTTTGGCCGCCGCTAAAACAGGCGTTCTTCTTTTAACGCTCGCTCCTAATAAAGTGACACCTGATCAAATTCGCGCCCTTGTCCGCGCGGGCATTCATGTGAGCCTTGGTCACTCGAATGCGACCGATAGCGAGGCGATAGAAGCCTTCAACGCCGGCGCACACGCCGTAACCCATCTCTTTAATGCGATGAGCCAATGCGACGCGCGTTCGCCGGGCCTTGTCGGCGCGACGCTTGCCGACGCCCGCGTCATTTGCGGTCTCATCGCCGATGGGCACCATGTAGCCCCCACCGCCATCCGCGCCGCCCTCGCCGCCAAAGGCGCAAAGGGCATTGCCCTGATATCCGACGCCATGCCGTCCGCCGCTGGCGGCCCTGACCACTTCACCCTGCAAGGGCGGGACGTGCGCCGTGAAAACAACCGTCTCACGCTTGGCTCCGGCACACTGGCCGGAGCCGACATTACGCTCCTCGATGCTGTTCATTATGCGCTTTCGATCGGCATTTCGCTCACCGACACCCTAACCATGACAACAAGTACCCCCGCCCGAATGATCGGACTCTCCGCTAAAATAGGAGCGCTGCGTCCAGGAATGGCGGCCGATCTCGTCCATCTCGGCCCCGATCACGCCCTTTTGAGCGTTTATCAGCATGGGCAGCGCCTCGACTGATCCAAATGGGGTCAAAAAGACGTAATTCCTCCGAGTCTGGTTTATGTTGCGCTGCAGCATAAAACTGATATGTTTATTTTTGATCGGAATCGTCCATAATCACATCCGATCTGGGTAAATTATCCCCGTTTTGAAAGGTCGCGGCGATGAGTGCCGTCTGGAAAACCAAGCACGGCTATCGGAAAGTCAAGCAGTCGCCTCCTGATATTAAGGAAGCGATTGAGGCTGCGCGCGACATAAGCGACGACCCGGCAGCGCAAGCCGAAATTGCCGCCGCCTTGATGGGTATGCCGGTTGACGATGTGAAACGCGAAGTGATGCGCGCCGTTGCCCAACGCAAAATGACCGAACGCGTCGCAACAATCGCACGAGGCGGATCTAAGCCTGCTGTTGTTGTTGAACGCAATACGCGGCGCCGCGTTCGCGTTTTCGACGTTTAGTCGCTAAACAGATCCACACATTTCCGATTCTCCTGACTGAGCCGCCCGGCCAAGAACCGAAAGCCGAATGTAATGGACTATCTTTATTCTCTTCTTGTTGATCCCCACGCTTGGGTCGCACTTGCCGCACTTGTGACGATGGAAGTCGTTCTCGGCATCGATAATCTGATCTTTATTTCAATTCTTTCAAATAAGCTTCCGCCCGAGCAGCAAAAGATTGCGCGCCGCATTGGCCTCCTAGCTGCTTTGGGTTTGCGCATTGTTCTCCTTGGCGCATTGACCTTCATCATTCACCTTGTTGAGCCCTTGTTCTCGATTATGGGCAAGAGTTTTTCCGGCCGTGATCTGATCTTGATTTCCGGTGGTCTTTTCCTTGTGTGGAAGGCCACGCGCGAAATCCATCACTCGCTTAATCCCAAAGAGGAATCAGATCTGTTCTCAGCGCCCACGAAACGCGGTCTCGCTGCTGCTGTCGTTCAGATATTGCTTCTCGATCTTGTGTTTTCAATTGACAACATCATCACCGCTGTCGGCATGACCGAGCATCTGCCAATTATGATTATCGCCGTGATCGCTGCTGTTTTGGCGATGATGTTCGCCGCCGATCCCTTGTCGAATTTCATCAAACATAATCCGACAATCGTCATGTTGGCTCTTGGGTTCCTGATGATGATCGGCATGACATTGATGGCCGAAGGTTTTGGCGCGCATGTGCCGAAGGGCTATATTTACACGGCTATGGCCTTTTCTGCCGGTGTCGAAGGGTTGAACATGATGTCTCGACGCGCCTCAAAGAAGAAGCGCGGTTAAAGGCTGATGACATCGGCTTCAACGGCGCACGGACCTTCCGCTTCAAAAGTTGGACTCATCCCCAATCTTCTCGGATTGGGTTTGTTTTGGGGTCTGTCGCCGGTCATGACAAAGGCGCTCGCCGGTGTGGGCGTCGCGCCTCTGCAGACGATTACCTATTCGAGCCTCGCGGTAGGCGTTGCGCTTTTTGGTATTTGGCGGGCCTTCGGTCCGGTGAAACTCAATGATGCGCGTTTGTGGCTCTTTGGGCTCGGCTGCGCGATCATGCTCAATATTCCTTTCGGATTGAGCTTGGCGGTCGTTGGTCATGTTCCCGTCTCCACCTTCTCGATTGTGACATCGACAACACCGCTGTTCGGCTATCTTCTCGCCTTAATGGTGGGCATGGAAAAACCGAACCGCCTACGCATTCTCGCGATCATCGCGGGTTTTCTCGGCGCCGCTCTTCTCGTCATCGATGCCGATATGATCGATCACGGAATCAGCATCGATCCGTGGTTGGCGGCGGCGTTCGGTTTGCCGCTCTTTTATGCGCTTTATCATCTCTTCGCCGCGAAGTTCTGGCCTAAAGACCGGGAAACAAGCGCGGTGGGAATTGCCGAAAGCATAGCTGCGGGTTTGGCTTTTCTTCCCCTCCTCCTAATCAGCCAAGGCGGAGACGCCGGTGACGTATCCCCTACCGGCCTTTTGCTCCTTGCAGGGGTCAGCGTGCTCTGGGTTGTCGAACGCATCGCCTTTTTCAATCTCGTCAGGCATTTTGGTCCGGTTTCAACGGTGCAGGCTGTTAATCTCGCCACTGTGAGCACCGTTGTCATGGGCGCGATTATCTATGGTGAGCAGATCGACGCGCGGATCATTGTGAGCGCCGCACTCGTCATCATTGCGCTCTGGCTCAATGCCAAGGCTGAGCGCCAACGCCAAGCTGCCTGAGCCGAGAGGATTGCCCGAAGGCGGCGCTTTCGCTACGGATCGGTCCATGAGCGCGATAAACACCCTGCCCCTGGCCATTACAATGGGCGATCCTAACGGGATCGGCCCGGAACTTTGCGTGAAACTTTTCGCAGACGGACTTAATCATCCGGCGTTTGTCATTGGCGATATCGGCGCGCTCACACGCGAGATCACATCGCTTAACCTAAGTCTGACTGTGCGACCTATTCATCATGCGCATGAATGCTGTCTGACGCGCGGCGTCATGGATGTTCTGGCCGCGAGCGAACTGCCCGACACTCTCAAAGCTGGCATGATCGACGCGCGCGCAGGGCAAGCCGCTTATGATTATGTCGTGAAAGCCATTGCGCTTGCAAAGGCTGAAGAAATCGCGGGTATCGTCACAGCGCCCCTTGCCAAAGAAGCGATGAAAGCAGCCGGCATCGGCTTTCCCGGACATACAGAAATTCTGGCCGATAAAGCCGGCACAAGTGATTTCGCGATGATGCTTGCCAATGATGAGCTGCGCGTAATTCTAACGACCATTCATGTCGCATTGAAAGATGTTCC
>CANGSG010000130.1 GCA_947456435.1 Hyphomicrobiales bacterium | reverse complement strand
GTATCGGCCACCTGCCTAATTTCACCCGTAGGGATCAATTCCGGATCAAGTGCGGTAATGAAATCAGATTCAATCTGCAATTGATGATCAAGAATATCATCCGACCCATCAAGATTAAAATAAGAATGCAGAGCAAAATTGACGATAGTCGGACGATCCGTCATCGCGGTGATTTCGGTGCGCAAGGTCGCGTCATCAACAAAACGATAGGTCAGATTTGTCGTGAGAGTCCCCGGGTAACCGCCATCGCCATCAGGCGAGACAAGGGTCAAAGTCACGGACGACTCATCCGAAGCTGCAACCTGCCAAGGACGCCGCCCAAAACCCGCAGCTCCACCATGCAAATTATGTTTACCAAGAAAATTTTTCTCGAGCTGGTAGGATTCACCATCAAGTAAAAAACGCCCGTCACGAATACGATTTGCGAAACGTCCGGCAACGGCGCCGAGATGTGGTGAGTGTTTGACATAATCCTCAAACCGATCGAGCCCGAGGACAACGCGCTGTTTTTCAGTGCGCATAGGTACAACAAAATCACGAATAACCGCACCCCAATTCAAGATTGCGGCTTCCGCTCCTGCTTTTGAACGGATGGTTATCTCGTAGATCGGTTCATCACCAACTTGCCCAAAAAGACGACGTGTCATTCTAATGATGTCCTATTTCGCTGAAGCCACTTACCAACTGCCAATATTTGGCATCGAAGTCCAAGGCTCTGCGAGAGGCAAGGCCTCGCCACGCTGAAGAAGCTCGACAGAGATTCCATCTGGCGATTTGATAAAGGCCATACGTCCATCGCGTGGCGGACGATTGATGGTCACACCCTTGTCCATCAAGGCCTTGCAATATTCATAGATGTTATCGACCCGATAGGCGAGATGACCAAAATTCCGGCCCCCGCCATACTCATGCTCGTCCCAGTTATAAGTGAGCTCAAGTGCACCCGATGTCGTTGCTGAAAAATGCGCTGTATCACCGGGTGCCACGAGAAACACCAAAGTGAAGCGGCCTTTTTCATTTTCGCTCCGCCGCACTTCGACGAGGCCCATTTTATTACAATAGAAATCGAGCGCATGCTCAAGATTTCCAACCCGCACCATCGTGTGCAAATACTCCAACATAACAGCTTCTCCTGAACGGGATTCGGTCGGTGTTTTATAACTCCAACAGTGACGAAAAGCCCTGTCAGACGCAACCCCTTCCCGATGCCTCAAAGACGTACAAGGCCTCCCAATTGACCCCCGGCCACAAAGGGACTAGTCCGGCAGCACAACCCTTCCTGTGGAATGACCCATGTCAAACGCCAAAGAAAACGCGGCGCTGTCCTCTATTCTGGCCAGCATCGTCATAACTGTTGGAAAAGGGGGAGCAGGCCTTGCGACGGGTTCGCTCGCGCTGATTTCGGACGCCGCCCATAGTCTTCTCGATGTGGCAGCAACCACAATGACTTGGCTCGCTATTCGCGCGGCAGCCAAGCCGGCCGATGATGAACATCACTATGGCCATGGAAAAATCGAATCCATTGCCGCGCTCGCCGAAACGGCGTTCCTGTTTCTTTTATCCGGCGCCGTCGCCGTTGAAGGCATAAGACGCCTTTGGCAAGACACGACAACTATCGAACTGCACTGGGGCGCGGTTGCCGTACTTTGCGCATCAATCGCGATTGATGCCTGGCGTTGGATGACACTAAACCGCGTGGCACGAGAAACAGGAAGCGAAGCCCTCGCGGCTGATGCGCTTCATTTCTCTTCCGATCTTATCAATTCCGTAATGGTACTGATTGCCTTTGGTGCCGCCGCGTTGGGCTATCCTGAGGCCGACGCACTAGTCGCCATCGGCGTATCCCTTTTCATCGGTGTTGCCGGTTTTCGTCTCGCGCGTCGAACGATTGACACATTACTCGATGCCGCCCCGGCGGGGATGACCCTCACCATTCGTGAAATCCTCACTGATATTCCCGGCGTCGTCGACATCGAAGATTTACGCATTCGTCGAGCAGGAACAGACGTCTTCGTTGAAGTCGTAATCGCTGTTGCACGCACAATGCCGCTTGATCGATTGTCTCATTTAAAAGATATGATTTCGACAGAGATCAATAAAATTTACAAAGAGGCCCGCGTAACAGTTTCGGCAACACCGCGCGCCCTGGATGAAGAGACCATTCTCGAACGTGTGTTGCTGATTGCGGCGAAGAGACGTGTTCCGGTTCACCACGTCACGGTCCAAGATCTCGCTGATCGACTGTCAGTCAGTCTTGATCTCGAAGTGGACGGACATTTAAGTCTCGGCGAGGCCCACGCCATCGCGAGCCAACTTGAAAATGCCATTCGCGAAGAGCTTGGACCCGCGACTGAGGTAGAAACTCATATAGAACCCCTCGTCGTTTCAAGTCTTATCGGGAAAGATACAGACGAAACCATTCGCACCCAGGTTGCTGGGGCTCTGAGTCGCCATGCCGCCACCATCGGCGCGATCACCGATATTCACAGCGTTCGTGTGCGCGAGACCGGTCATGGTTTGATTGTGAACTATCACTGCCGTGTTGATCCGCAACGCGACGTGACGAGTGTTCATGAAATGGTCGATCGACTCGAACATGATGTAAAAACCGAAATCGAGAATATTCTGAGAATCGTCAGCCACACTGAACCGACTAGACCTGCAAATTCCTAGGATCAGCTCCTTTTTGCACTCATCTCGACGGCTACGGGCCTTTTGATATATAGTGGTACAGTGTTCAACCGATCTAGAATGGCCCCCTATGCGCCCCGATCAATCGCCTGCGATTCGACTCAAAGACTATATTGCTCCGGCTTGGCGCATCGAAAATGTCCATCTCGACGTCACACTTGATGACGCAAATACGCGTGTGGTTACACGGAGTGTGTTCAGCCCCGTGACCGCCCTAACGACACCCCTCATCCTTGATGGTGACGAGCTCGTCCTGGAATCAATTACAATCGATGATGCTGCCTTGTCTCAAGAAGATTATCGCATCGAGAATAATTCGCTCGTCATTTCCTCTCCGCCGCAGCGACAATTCGTTTTAACAATCACGACGCGACTCAATCCTGCTGCGAACACAAAACTGATGGGACTTTATCGCTCATCGGGAAATTATTGCACGCAATGTGAAGCAGAAGGCTTTCGACGCATCACTTATTTCCTTGATCGCCCCGATGTCATGTCGGTCTATACGACACGGATTGTCGCGAAAAAAGATGAAGCGCCCGTGCTTCTTGGCAATGGCAATCCGATTCAACATGGCGATCTCGAAAATGGTTGGCATTACGCGGTGTGGCACGATCCGCACCCCAAACCATCTTATCTCTTTGCTCTTGTTGGTGGCAGGCTAGGAAAAGTAGGCGGCCTATTCACGACGCAGTCAGGGCGTAAGGTCGATCTCGGAATTTACGTTGAAGCCGGCAAAGAAAATCGTGCCGCCTATGCGCTTGATGCTTTGATCCGTTCAATGAAATGGGACGAGGATGTCTTCGGTTGCGAATATGATCTTGATGTATTCAATATCGTCGCTGTTTCGGACTTCAATATGGGCGCGATGGAGAATAAGGGTCTCAATATCTTTAATGACAAATATGTGCTCGCGAGCCCGGAAAGTGCAACCGATACAGATTATCTCAATATTGAGGCGATTATTGCACATGAGTATTTTCATAATTGGACGGGCAACCGCATCACTTGTCGCGATTGGTTCCAGCTCTGTCTGAAAGAGGGTTTGACGGTCTTCCGTGATCAGGAGTTTACCTCTGATCAAAGATCGCGCGCTGTGAAACGGATTTCCGATGTACGCAATCTGAGAGCGCAACAATTTGTTGAAGACAGCGGACCCCTCGCCCATCCGGTTCGCCCGAATGAATACCGTGAAATCAATAATTTTTATACACCCACAGTTTATGAGAAGGGTGCTGAGCTCATAAGGATGCTCAGAATTCTCATCGGCCCTTCTCATTTCAAGAAGGGTATGGATCTCTATCTTTCACGCTGTGACGGAACCGCTGCGACGATTGAGGACTTTATTCTCTGTTTCGAAGAAGCGAGCGGACGCTCCCTAGCTGACTTTTCTAAATGGTATCGACAGGCAGGGACGCCGCATGTTTCTATTTCGGAAAAATTTGATGCTTCGAGCGGAACTTGGTCGATAGATTTCTCGCAGACAACGACCCCAACACCTGGGCAGCCTTCAAAGGATCCCCTCGTCATTCCTATTTCACTTGGATTTCTTGATGACAAAGGTCATGAACTCACTTTGTCTCCGCTCGAGGGACAAATTGATCAAGGCGTCTTTATTCTTTCAGAAAAGCAGGGGCGACTGAGCTTTGGTGGCCTGAAAAATAAACCCATTCTCTCCGCGTTACGTAGCTTCTCAGCGCCCGTTGTGTTGAATCACAAGACCAATGAAACAGAAAATCTTGTTCGGCTTGCCCATGACAGCGATTCATTTAATCGTTGGCAGGCCGCGCAAAGCCTTGCCACGACAATCCTGAAAGTTGGCGTTTCGGATCTCCGTTCCGGTAAAAACTTCACAACAGATCCGCGGTTTACGGATGCACTTAATGCCGTATTATCAGGTGATGATCACGCCTTTATGGCGCAAATTCTATCGATGCCGTCCGAGTCCGATATTGCCCGTGATATCGGGCTTGATATCGATCCCGACGCGATCCGGGATGCGCGGCTTGCGCTTCGTCGAGCAATCGGTGAAGCTCTCGCCGTTCCGCTCAATGCTTTGATTGACAAGCTTTCTACCCAACAAAGCTATACCCCTGATGCGAAGAGTGCGGGACGACGAGCGCTCCGTTTGATTGCGCTTGATCTTTTATCTTGTGGCCGTCCGGAAATTGGTTTGCCAATCGCGGAGAGGCTTTATCAGGACGCTGATAACATGACGGATCGCTTCGGAACGCTTTCGGTGCTCGCTCAACACCGGGGTGAAGCCCGCGAAAAATTACTTGAGGATTTTGCGCACCGCTTTGAATCTGATCCGCTTGTGCTCGATAAATGGTTCTCGCTTCAGGCGTCGATTCCCGAGAGCGAAACACTTGATCGCGTAAAAACGCTTATGGATCACAAGGGCTTCTCGAAATCGAATCCCAATCGCTTGCGTGCACTGGTGGGCGCCTTTGCAATGTCCAATCCCTCTCAATTCAATCGGGCGGATGGAGCAGGCCATGAATTTGTTGCCGGGATCGTTATCGAAACCGACCGGTCCAATCCGCAAGTGGCAGCACGCCTCTTAGGGGCCTTCAAATCTTGGCGTGCACTCGAATCAAAACGCCAAGACTCTGCAAAGAAATCACTGGAGCGGATCGCGGCCGAGGAAAATCTTTCAACCGACGTCCTTGATATTGTAACGCGCTCACTGGCCATTGAGTCATAAAAAGATTCAGTTTCAACGACTTGGCAT
>CANGSG010000129.1 GCA_947456435.1 Hyphomicrobiales bacterium | reverse complement strand
CCGAAAACTGCGACCAGTAGCGCGCTTCCCAATTGACGGAAGAAATTCATAGCCCCCGTTGCGGTGCCCAACTGATGCGGTTTAACGGCATTTTGGATTGCGACGGTTGTTGTGGGCAACACCGTACCAAGGCCAATCGCAATTACCGTGAAGAGCGCTTCAAGCTCAATGATTGACATACGGTTTTGGTAAAACGCGATAGCCAATGCAGCAGCGGCGGCGATCAACGTACCAGCAAGCGGCAAGCGCTTGTAATGCTCAATGCGCCCCATCGTTTGCCCCGCCAAAGTCGCACCCACGACAGTGCCAACCATGAAGGGGATGAGCGCTAGCCCTGAATCAGAAGCGCTCATGCCGCGTGCTGATTCAAAATAGACGGGCATGAAAATCGTTGTCGCGACATAGGTGCCCATGCTGAAGAGCGCGGCCGTCGTTGCGCTCGCGACAACGGGATTCACAAGCACTTCAGTCGGTATGAGTGGTTCGGCTGCGGCACGAATGCGAAGCACAAACAAAATCCAGAGTACGAGCGAGCCCGCGAGCGTGCCGATGATCACGGGTGACGACCAAGGAAAGCGCACTCCGCCTTCATCCAAGGCCAGCATCAGCGTGATGGTCGCGAGCACAATTAAAATGGCGCCCGGAACATCAAGTCGATGCGGTCGATGATGAATTGGCAACAGCTTCAGCGTGTTTGTTGTCATCACCCAAGCCACAAGACCAATCGGCAAATTGATCCAGAAAATGAAAGACCAGTGAAGATGCTCGGTCAAAAAGCCGCCAAGCATGGGGCCCATGAGGCTTGCGAGCAGATAGACGCTTGCAAAAAAGATTTGATATTTGCCACGCTCTTTCGGCGCAACAATGTCGGCTATGATGGTTTGTGAAAGCGAGATCAATCCGCCGCCGCCCAAACCCTGAACGCCGCGCGCGATGATGAGCGCCAACATGTTTGGTGCCAAAGCGCAAGCGATGGAGCCAATCGTAAAGAGCACAATGGCGGCGAGCATCGTTACGCGGCGACCATGAATGTCGCTGATCTTGCCGTAGAGGGGAGTCACCGCCGTTGTGGCAAGAAGATAGATACTCGCGACCCATGAGATGGAATCGAAATCGCCTAATTCACGTCCGATCGTCGGCAGTGCGGCGGCAATGATTGTTTGATCAAGCGCGCCTAAGAACATGGCGATCATCGTGCCGGTCAAAATTGTCCAGATGGTCTTTGAAGGCAAAGGCGCGTGCGACATGGGGCTCTCAATCAGCGTGAGTAAAATGCGTCGTTAAAAGCAAAAAACAAGGATCGTATTTAGGTGGTAGGGCTATAAGGCAGCACTTCGCAATTCTGTAGCCATTGTCCCGTTAACGCGTGGAAGAATGTGGCGTGTCCAACCACGGCAATGCTTTGTCCGGCATGTGTCTTCAGCCACTCCCGAAAATGGGCAACGCGCTTTTGGAAAAGTTCATAGGGCTCAACCGCAAAAAGCCCGCGCGCATCCGGATCATGGTGCCACCAAGGATCATTGAGATGATCAAAGTCGAGCTGGGGGAAATCCTGCTTCAATTCGATTGGTGACCGGCCCACATCGCCGGAGCTTTCGATCCGTTCCCGATGGCGGCAGGTGACGTGAAACGGAATAGCGCGATGGCCAAAGATGTTGAGGCCGGTTTGAATGGCGCGGCTCAAAGGCGAGGTGATCACAAGATCGACCGCTTCTCCCTCAAGGCGCTTGCCAGCGTCTTTGGCTTGGCGATGGCCGAGCTCAGTCAAATGCGCGTCAAAATGGCCAGGATCTTCGCCGGTCGCTTCATAATGGGCGTTAAAAGTCGATTGGCCATGCCGGATGAGCAGAATCTTGGTCACTGCGGATCATTTCTGTAAGGGATTTGCGTTGGATAGATGTTTAGTCGATCCGCTATCTCTTCGCCAAGCGTTCAATTGCCGCGTCTGCCTTGCGTGGCTTGCAAGGCCCAAGGGATACGTGAGAGGTTTAGGAACGATAGATTTATAAAGGGCAGGGATTTGATATGGCTGATGGGGAATTGATTGATCACACGGCGGTCGCGCTTCATCGCCTATTGGAAAAAGGCGAGATCACACCGCTTGATTGCCTCGATGCGCTGGAAACACGCATCGCCCTTGTCGATCCCCATGTCAATGCGCTGCCAACTTTGTGCTTTGATCGCGCGCGCGATCATGCGCGAAGATTAATCAAGAAGCCAAGTTCTGAGCGCGGTGTGCTTGGCGGCATTCCCGTGGCCATCAAGGATCTCACAAATGTCGCCGGCGTGCGCTCCACGCAAGGCTCGCCAATTTTTGCGAACCATATTCCTGAAACATCGGATTTGATGGTTGAGCATATCGAAGCCGAAGGCGGCGTTATTTACGCCAAATCGAACACGCCGGAATTTGGCGCCGGTGCGAATACCTTCAATCCCGTTTTTGGTGCCACACGCAATCCTTACAACACTGCGCTTTCTGCCGCCGGGTCTTCGGGCGGTTCTGCCGTGGCACTTGCCACGGGTATGGCTTGGCTTGCACAAGGGTCCGATCTTGGCGGCAGCCTTCGCAATCCCGCAAGCTTTAATAATATTGTGGGTCTGCGTCCCACACCGGGGCGTGTGGCTTTCACACGCGGGGGCCGATTTGATTCAAGCCTTTCAGTTGAAGGACCGATGGCGCGCACAGTCGAAGATCTCGCATTCTTTCTTGATGCGATGAGCGGAGATGATCCGCGTGATCCTTTATCAAAGCCACGTCCGGCAACCTCCTTTTTGAATGCCACGCGCACCAAGACCAAATCTCTTCGTGTTGCCTATTCAGAAGATTTGGGCATTACGCCCGTTGATCGTGAAGTGCGAAGCATCACACGGAAGGCCGCAGAACAGTTTCAAAAAATTGGCGCCCATGTTGAGGATGCTCATCCTGATGTTTCGGATGCCTATGCGATTTTTCAAACGCTGCGCGCGCAAAGCTATGCCATCGGCATGCGTGATTTGATGCGCGACCATCGCGAGGCGTTAAAACCCGAAGTGATTTGGAACACCGAAAAGGGCCTCGCGCTCACAATGGTAGACGTTGCCAATGCAGAGCTTGCACGCACGGCCCTGATGCAGCGCGTCGCCAACTTCTTCGACCACTATGATGTGTTGTTATGTCCCGCGACCATCGTGCCGCCTTTCCCGGTTGAAGAACGTGCGGTGATGTCATGCGACGGTGTCGCGTTTGAGACTTATGTTGATTGGCTCTTGATTGTTGCGGTTGCAACCTTGGCAGGATGTCCCGCGCTCTCGCTGCCCTGCGGCTTTACAAAAACGGGGCTTCCCGTGGGCCTACAAATGATTGGTCCGGCCAATGGCGAAGCCAAATTATTGGCCGCCGCGTATCAGCTTGAAACTGCTTTGGGTCTTAAGTCAGGTAAGTCGATTATGCCGCGCATTGGTGCTGTTTAATTATAAATCAGGCAGACAAGCAAAAGCGGTAATCGGTTGCATGTCAGGGCCTTGAATCGGCAATGTTGTCTTTGTAACCGGACCCGTGCAAAGCGCGGGCGCATTATGGCGGTTACCCGAAAATAAAAATAAGGCGCCTTTTGTCCGCACATCATCGGTTGAAAGCCATGGTGAATGAGCCAGCGTGTCACCAATGATCACGCGGTTTCGCAATGGCGTTTCAATCGCGGCCAGTCCGGCAATCCACGGCGTGCCACCAATGATGGCGAGCGGCGCAGATGTTGATTTTGCCCAGACCGCTTGCGCTTCCGATGCTATTGTCCGCATCGGCCAATTTGTGCGCGGTGCGGCACCGCCAAAAATAAATTGCGCATGCAAGGCAAAGCCAACACCCACCAGTACAATCAACCCACAAGATGCAAGCGTCGCCCGACGTATCATGGGGAATGACCATTCACGACCAAGTTCCATCACCATCAAAAGACCAAGCGGCGTGAACATCGCCATGCCCCACATGTCCTTGATACGGCTATTGGTGATCACGGCAAAAGCAAGAGTTAGAAGCACGGGCACGAAGGTAACGAGACGTAAAAACAAACGATCATGTTTTTCTGCAGTAAGGACCTTTGCGCCTTTGAGTGACCCGATTCCCGCAAAGAGTAGCGGGACCACCATAGGAAGATGATCAGCAAGCTGAGCACCTAAAAACCAAAACGGTGTCGAAGCCGTTGGTGAATCAGCGCGATCAGCAAGATAGAAGAAGGGTTCAAAATTATGAGCGATAAGCCAAGTTAAATGGGGCGCGAAGGTCACTAGTGCAACGAGCATCGCGACGTAAGGACCGCGTGACGCCCATACCGATCGCATCGAGGATTCGACGATGCATGATAGGAAAAGTACTCCAATCAAAAGCGCAAAAGAATATTTAGCGTAAAGACCCAGACCGCAAATAAAGCCGAGAAGCGTCCATTTCAAAAGTGATGATGGATCCCGTCTGATGTGGGCATAAATAAAGATCGTTCCGGCCCAAAGCGGCAATTGGATAACGTTATGATTGAATTCAATTGTAGGAACCGTAAAATAATAGCTCGCAGCAATGAGAGCCGTGCCGGCCGCTGCGCGCACGGGATCCATCAAGAGATAGCCCAGCCGATACAGAAACCAATAGGTGAGCGCGACTGAAATCTGCGCGGCGAGATAAGGGCCTAAAATCACATCGCGCGTCAGCGTTACAAAAATTTCGATAATCCAAGAAGGCAAGGGAGGATGCTTGTAGGTGCCAATCAGCCAATGCGGCGCCCATACCAAACCTTCGACGACATCAAGCGGCGGAGCGCTTGAATAGACGAAAGGAAAGCCAACAAGACTGAGAATTTGAACGCCGGCAAGAAGAAGTATCAGACGCCCGGGCGTTACCGTTTCGAGAATACGCATTGGACTGGCCCAGGTTCCGTTCGAAAGCGCCGATGAACGATGCGCCTCTTAACCCATTCGGGCCGAAGCGGGAAGCGCAACCCGAGAGCCGCGCTTCCCGAAATCATGTTTAGGCTTTTTTGACGTCGTGCCAGGCGCGGCTTTTGGCCGAAGCGAGTACCGCATCAGTAACATAATCAGTCGCCAAGCCTGTCCGGAAGGTCGGGGAGGCGGGTTTGCCCGTCTCAAGCCCTTCGATGAAATCAGCGGCTTGATGGATGAAGGTGTGCTCGTAACCAATCTGCAAACCCGGCACCCACCAATGTTTCATATAGGGATGATCGCCATCGGTGATGTGAACTGACCGCCAACCGCGCGTGCGGCCTTCATCGCGGTGATCAAAATATTCGAGCCGATGCAGGTCATGCAGATCCCAGAAGATCGAAGCGTGTTCGCCATTGATCTCGAGCGTGTAAAGCGCCTTATGGCCGCGCGCATAGCGCGTGGCTTCAAAAGTTGCGAGCGAACCATTATCGAAACGTGCGAGAAAGGCACTCGCATCATCAATCGAAACCGTCTCTACCT
>CANGSG010000128.1 GCA_947456435.1 Hyphomicrobiales bacterium | reverse complement strand
TTGTCTGTCGCGTTATATGCCCGATGCGATGGGACCAGCCCTTTCGATAAAGGTCTGTATCTATACGATGACGCCTGATGAAGATTTTATCATCGATCATTTGCCGGGCGCGCCGCAAATTGTCATTGCATCACCCTGCTCAGGACATGGATTTAAATTCGCGAGCGTTATGGGTGAAATTCTCGCCGATCTGTCTCAAGGCGATAAGCCGCCCTATGATTTGTCACCCTTCCGGCTTGATCGCTTCTCGAAGACAGCGCCTGCAGGCCTCCCCTCGTGACAACAAATCCGGTGCAAAAAATATTGCCACAAGCGCGGCTTGGAATCATCGCCATGATCGTCGGCGGGGCTCTTTTCGTTTTCAATGACGTTCTCGTCAAACTCGCAACAGCAACGATTCCCATTGGACAATTGCTTCTCGTGCGCGGGTTCTTTGCGATAACATGCGTCCTTTTCGTTATTGTCGTGACAGGGAACTTAAAAAACATCCGCGCGGCCTTGAAGCCCATCGTGATCTTGCGCGCAACTTGCGAAGTCATGGTTACGCTAACTTATATTACGGCCATCGCGCAATTGCCGATCGGTGATATCACGTCGATCATGCAGGCGACGCCCATTATCATGACGATACTCTGCGCCCTTTTGCGCATTGAGGTGGTCGATCTGCCGCGATGGCTCGCCGTTTTTATTGGTTTTGCGGGCGTACTTATGATCACCCAACCGGGTGGGGCAAGTTTCACAATCTATTCCCTCATCGCACTTGCATCCGCAACTTTTGTTGCCATTCGTGATTTGATCACGAGACGCATTTCTAATGAAATTCCACCGCAGATCGTAATCCTGACAACAACGATATTTGCAACTTTCGGCGGCGTGATCCTCGGCGTCGGTGAAGAATGGCGCATGCCAACCCCGATCGAGTTTTCTTATCTCGGTGGCGCGGCAATCCTTGTGTCGGTTGCCAATTCTCTCATGGTCACGGCCTATCGGAATGCCGACATCGCGATCTTGTCACCCCTACGGTATCTCGTTGTTGTCTGGGCAGCGGGGACAGGAATCTTCATCTTCAATGAACGACCGGGCCTTGCCGCCATAATGGGGACAATTCTTGTGGTGGGTAGCGGCCTCTTCATGGGCTATCGTGAGCAAAGGCGAAACCGGAAAGCGCGCGGTATCGAGCCCCATCCGGGATGACCGGACGGCCCCCCACAAATTTATAGACCTTACCGGCAAAAAGTGATCCAAAGCATGGCAGGCATGCTATAAAGCATGCAAAATCCCGAATACATCACGGGATGCAGAGCTTTGGGGGAAGCCATGCAGGGACTTTTGACGCTTAGTCGATTGATCGATGCTTCGATGACACGCATAGGTCGTACGGTCGCGTGGTTCATTTTCGTTGCTGTTGTAGTCTCGACCGTTAACGCGCTCATCCGAAAGATTTTCAATACGTCGTCGAATTCATGGCTCGAATTGCAATGGCTGTTATTCGGCTTCGTGTTCCTTCTCTGCTCGCCTTGGACGCTGTTGTCGAACGAACATATTCGCATCGACATCATCAATTCCAAGCTCCCCAGCCGGATGCGCGGATATGTTGAGCTCTTTGGTCACCTCGTTTTTCTTCTCCCCTTCGCAGTCATCATGGTTTTGACAGGGGCGCCTTTTGCGTGGCGTTCGTTCATAGGTAATGAGCAATCGAGCAATGCGGGCGGCTTGCCTCTTTGGCCAGCAAAGGTTCTCGTCTTCGTGGGGTTCATCGCGCTTCTTATCCAAGCCGTTTCTGAAATCATCAAGCGCATCGCGATTCTGAGAGGCGATCTTGCGGAGACGCTCAGCGGAGGCGGTCATCATGCCTCGGCGGAAGCAGAGGCCGAACGACTTCTCGCGCAAACTGAGCTTCAAAAATCTTAAATCACGACCAGCCAAAAGCGATTTGAACGGAAGAACCAGCCATGACTGCTTTCATCATTCATAATATGGCGCCGATCATGTTCGCGTCTTTGGTGGTGTTGTTGCTACTCGGTTATCCGGTGGCCTTCTCACTCGCGGCGAATGGCCTCGTATTCGGGTTAATCGGCATTGAACTCGGGCTCTTCCATCCAAGCTTTCTGCAAGCTCTTCCTGAGCGTGTCTTCGGCGTGATGAACAATGATACATTGCTCGCTATTCCCTTCTTTACCTTTATGGGACTGGTCTTAGAGCGATCCGGCATGGCGGAAGATTTGCTTGATACAATCGGGCAATTGTTCGGTCCCATCCGCGGTGGCCTTGCTTATGCGGTGATTTTTGTGGGCGCGCTCTTGGCTGCGACCACCGGCGTTGTTGCAGCGTCGGTTATTTCCATGGGCTTGATCTCCCTGCCGATTATGTTGCGCTACGGCTATGATCGAAGACTCGCATCGGGCGTTATTGCCGCCTCGGGAACGCTCGCCCAGATCATTCCGCCTTCGCTTGTTTTGATTGTAATGGCCGATCAGCTCGGCCGCTCCGTTGGTGATATGTATACCGGAGCCTTTATACCGGGCCTTGTTCTTGCCGCGCTTTATGCGGGTTATGTTTTCCTTGTCACGATGATAAAGCCGGAAGCCGCACCCGGTCTTCCTCTCGAAGCGCAGACACTCGCCGATGCTGATGGCAAAGCGCGCCGCACATCACTTCTTGTTGTGGCGATCATTGCAGGCCTAATCGGCTATTTCGTAATCCGCGAAACGGGTACATCCGCTGGCCCTGACTTTGTCGTGCTCACGATGACGGTGGGTGTTGCAGTCGCCCTCGTGATTGCTGTCTTAAACCGGATAAGCGGATTGAAGCTTCTCTCGCGTATGGCAGAACAAACAATCTTCGTGATGGTGCCGCCGCTTGGACTCATCTTCCTTGTGCTTGGTACAATCTTCATTGGCGTTGCCACGCCGACGGAAGGCGGCGCTATGGGTGCCGCTGGTGCAATTATTCTCGCAATTATGAAGCGGCGGCTTTCCTTTGATTTGTTGCGTCAAGCAACTGAATCAACTGCCAAACTCTCCGCTTTCGTTCTGTTCATTCTCATTGGCGCACGCGTCTTCTCACTCACTTTTTATGGCGTGAACGGCCATAAATGGGTCGAAGAACTTCTCGTCAATCTGCCAGGCGGACAAGTTGGCTTCTTGATTATTGTCAACGCGCTGATTTTTGTGCTCGCCTTTTTCCTTGATTTCTTTGAGCTCGCTTTTATTGCTGTGCCTTTGATCGGCCCGGCAGCCGAGCATCTCGGTATCGATCTTATCTGGTTCGGGGTTATACTCGGCGTCAATATGCAAACGAGCTTCATGCATCCACCCTTCGGCTTCGCTCTCTTCTTCTTGCGGTCTGTTGCTCCCAAATCAAAATATATCGACAAGATAACCAAACGCAGCATGGAGCCGGTGACGACGGAACAAATTTATTGGGGCGCTGTACCCTTCGTGATCATCCAATTGATTATGGTTGCGCTTGTAATCACCTTCCCGCAAATGGTCATGCATTACAAAGACGGTGCAAAAATCATCGACGAAAAAAAGGCGATGGAACAATTCCAACTCGCTCCCGCCGGAAACGACATGCCTGCCATTGATCTCTTGGCGCCGCCAAAGATTCAATAATTAATTTCAGCTGCGGTTCAAATGTGCGATTTAATCTTTAACGCGCATTTCAAGACGAAAACGGATAATGCGCAAAACTTGTGCGAGCGCGGTTAAGCGCTCCTCCGCCTTTGATCCGCCCACTCGATTCCCGAAGGCCTCGAGAATTTGATGTTTCGTCGCGCCCGACACGGCGAAGATAAAGGGGAATCCAAAGCGCGCGCGATAGCGATCATTCAATTCGTGGAATTTTTTGAATTCTTCATCGGTTAGCTGATCAAGGCCCGCACCCTTTTGTTCGCGTCGCGATTCTTCAGCAAGATCACCAGCTTTAGCGGCTCGGCCCGCTAAATCGGGATGCGCACCAATGAGTGTATCTTTCGTCGATTCAGAAGCCAATAAAACAACCTGCTGGAAGGCTGACACAAGTTCATCATGGCTCTTAAAGGGGCGAGATTTCTCAGCGCCTTCGGCAACCCACGCTGAATGCTCAGCGATATCACCAAAGTGTTTGATGAACTCGTCGCGTGATAAAGCGTTTACACGCCCAAGCGATAAAGCGTCCGTCATTGCGCCGCGATCCATGCCCCAAGCTTCGCCCGCTCGTCATCGGTAATTCCTGTTTCATTGCCGAGTGGCATCACGCGTCCCTGGACGGCTTGCAAAAGAACCTGTTGTGCGTTTTTCCGAATGCTTTCAATCGAATCGAGCATCACCGCCTTAGGAGGCTCGCCACCTTTGAAGCTCTCATGTGTCGGATGCGCCTGATGGCACATGACACAATGCTTCGTGGTGATCGCGAGGACTTCGGCATCACTAACACTCAGCGTTGTTGTCTTTGCCGAGGGCGCGGTCCACCAAATCGAACCGGCAAGAGCAAGAAGCGCCAGAGGCAATGTCCAAAAGACCTTCATCGGAATATCACCCGCATCAATCCGATTGAAGAAATGGCGGATCATACCCCCAGCCAAGACAATCAAGGCGACAACCAACCATGGCGCTGGATGCGAATAGAGGAAGGGATAATGGTTTGAAACCATCATCAAAAGAACGGGTAAAGTGAGATAGTTGTTATGTAACGAACGCTGCTTACCGATCTTGCCATATTTCGGATCAGGCGTTTCACCCGCAAGCAATGCAGCGGTCACTTGTTTCTGATTAGGAATAATCACGCGGAACACATTAGCCGCCATAATCGTACCAACCATCGCCCCCACATGAATGAAGGCACCGCGACCGGAGAACACATGCGTAAAACCATATGCCGCGGCTGTAATAAGAGCGAATACTGCTATTGCCAAATAGCCCGTATGTTCACCAAGCGCCGACCGGCAAAGAAGATCATAGACCACCCACCCCGCTAACAAGGAGAGGATTGAAATCACGATCGCCTTATTCCCTGTCATCGCATAGATATTCGGATCAACAAGATAAACCGACGCATTCCAATAATACTGCACCGCGAGCAAAGCGAAGCCGGTAAGGAATGTCAGATAAGCTTCCCATTTAAACCAATGAAGATCAGCCGGAAGACTCTCGGGCGCGACGAGATATTTTTCGACATGATAAAAGCCGCCGCCATGAACAAGCCATGATGTGCCAAACACACCCTTCGCCATATTGTCACGCGCGCGTAGCGAAAAATCGAGCCAGACGAAATGAAAGCTCGCACCGATCCAGGCAATACCCACGATCAGATGAAACCATCTTATGGCGAGGTTGATCCAATCAAGCGCGAATGCGGTCATAGCGTATCCTCAATAACGAATCTTGTCAGGCTTGGCAGCCCAAGCGGCAAAAGCAGCCCGGGCATCATCGCGCGGATGATGTTCCATCGGAAGACTGCGGACGGCGGGATCTTTTGGCACCTCATCATAGATAAAGGC
>CANGSG010000127.1 GCA_947456435.1 Hyphomicrobiales bacterium | reverse complement strand
GAGCGCCCATCACTTTCAACACGCTCTTTGAATAAATCGCGGCTAAGAAAAAATGAGTCCGGTTCGGCACCTTGAAAACTGTAAATTGACTGTTTCGGATCGCCGACGGCGAAGACGGTTCGCCCGTTTCCTCGAGCGCTTTCGCCGACGTGAAAATCTTCCGTCAAGGCATGAAGGATCGTCCATTGCGCCGGACTTGTATCTTGCGCCTCATCAACGAGAAGATGGTCGATCCCTTGATCAAGCTTATAGAGAACCCAGCGCGCTCCTGCGCGGCTAAAGAGTGCGCTTGTACGTTGGATAAGATCATCGAAATCAAGCGTGCCTGATCTGATTTTTTCGAATTCGTAGCGTTTCAGAATGGCTTCGGTCACGCGAATGGCGGCACAGGAGCGTTCTGCACACTCCGCAGCTTTTCTCTTCGTAATCAATTCAACAAGACGGTGTTGCTCAGTGATGAGCGTTTCCCGCACTGAAGGATCAATCTTATCGACGGCCTTTGTTGTTAGTCCGCTTTCAGCGCGGGGCTCCCCTTTAGCGGTCAGGAAAACATTGAAATAGACATCCTCCCATTCCGCACCAGCTTTTAACGTCATTGCCCTTTCAAATGCCTGTATCGTTTTGAAATCCGTTTTCGTATCAGAGCGCGCGAGCGTGGCCATCATCGTGCGGAGCCGGTCATCGCTGATCCGCCCCTCATAGATTTTTTGACCAATCGACATAAGCGTCTCGTCAGGACGCAAACCAAGCGCCGTTTTGATCCGTTCTTCGAGACTGTGCCCCGTCTTTGTCTCCTGAACGAGATCGCGAAGAGCTGCGCGATATGTCAGAAGTTCGGAAATTATTTTATTGAAACCAAATTCACCCGCAGCGTCGATTGTTAGGGAAAGCGCTTCGCGCAACTTCGGATCGAATTGACCGGCTTCCGCAATGACGTCATGCCGCGCCCGCGCCAATCGGTCGCTTACACCTTTTTCATCGAGAATGTCGAAACCTGCAGGCACATTCGCTTCAAAGGGGAAGAGGTGCAAAACGCGTTCGCAGAATGCGTGGATGGTTTGAATTTTTAAACCGCCGGGCGTTTCCACGGCGCGCGCAAAAAGACGCCGCGCTTCTTTAAGTTTTTGCGGATTTGGGCGTTGATGATCAAGCGCAAATAGTTCTTCCGACAATTTCTCGTCATCAAGCGTGACCCAGCGGGACAAATCGCGAAAGACGCGATTAGCCATATTGGCCGCTGCAGCCGTTGTGTATGTGAGAGCGAGAATTTTTCCCGGATCAACGCCTTCGACGAGCAAACGTAACAATCGCTTCACAAGCACATGAGTTTTGCCTGATCCCGCATTCGCCGCCACAAAGGCAGAGGCTGCAGGGTCAGAAGCACGGCGCTGCTTGATTTCCGTATCATAGCGAAGAGTATCGGCGCTCATTCCTCGTCGCCTCCTTCATCGCCACCCCGTGACCATTCTTTCACGCGGGCTAAATGATCATAGTCTCCGAAGCGTCGTGCAAATTCAGCTATGGGGCGCGACAGGAACGGATGCCCCCCATTCCAATGGGCATCAATCATCGCCGAGAAATCGGAAAAATGCCTTTCAATCAGCTCACCCAATGTGCCGTCTTCGGGCTTCACGAATGTTTCGTCACCACGCTTTTTGCCACCGAGTTTAACATAGAGGAGCTCGTGACTTTTGCGCGCGCCGATGTCTTCAAATCCGCCCTGCAGAGCAATCGCCGCTTCAAGCGTCAATTGCGGCGACATGCCGATACGAATCTGTTTAGGCGATGGTGGCTGCCCCGTTTTAAAATCGATAAACGCGACAGTCCCATCTTTTAAGAGTTCAATCCGGTCAGCGCGGGCTGAAAGACGAAACCTCTCATCGATGCCGAGCGGTATATCGATGTGTCCTGATTTCTCTGCCAACACAGACCCCGCAAGCTGCGCGCGTCTCTTTTTTTCCCAAGCAATCAACCATTCAGCCGAGGAACAAAAGCGTGGCCACCAGAAGGCTTCAAAATCGGGCCGGCCTTTGAGGGGTGCGAAATAAATTTTACCGAACGCAATGAGGTGATCTAGCGCATCATCAGGCAAACCCGATGGAAACGTCTGTGTAAATGCGCCGATGGCCTCATGTGTCATCGTGCCAAGATCAGAGGCATTGATATCGCGCCCGATGGCATCAAGCGGATCAAGCTTTAAGACATAACGCGCATAGATCGAATAAGGATCACGTCGTAAAGTTTCTATTGATGTTACAGAGAGGCGCTTTGGCAAAAGCGCGCGAATTGGTACAGGCTTTGGCTGCGCAAGTGAGGGCGCCGTTGGGCCCGCATCAATGTGATGTGCGAGAGTCAGATAAGCAACGCCACGTTTAGTTAAGCCTTTATAGCGCTCTTCGCCTGTGAGCGCTCGCAGTCTTTGTAAAAAGCGAGAGGCCACCATTGGCTGACCACCGCGTTTGCTCGCGCGGGTGATGATGGCATCCGTGACACCAAGGGCTGACACGAAATCATGCGCCGTTTGCCCTATTCGCCTTTCAGGGGAAGGCAAACCCAACGCTTCGCGGGCAGGGCGTGTGAGAAACGGATCAGAACGTGTTTGCGGGGGGCATATCGTTTCATCGAGGCCCGCCAGAATCACGCGATCAGGATGCAGCAAGCGCGCTTCAAGAAGACCGAAGATGCCGACGCGCGGATGCGGGCGCGAGGGGCTTTCAACCATCACACCGCGCATCAAACGATTGAGAAAGGGCGGAAGATCAAAAACGCTTGCTTCAATCAACCCGGTGGAAATCGGTGCGGCTGATTGTAAAAGATCAAGCAACTCTGCCGCGCCTTCGAGCATTTCGAAATTCAATTTCTCTTGGTCTGTTGCCGCGACAAGAAAGAGCGCTTCAGCAAGTGCTTGGAGTTGGCGTGCGAGATCTTTTCCCGCATCAATGAATTTCTTTTCAATCGGATCAAATGCTTCAAGAAGCTGCGCGGCGGATTGATAATCTTTATCGCTTAGGCGCTGAAGAGGACGTGGTTTGAAATAGGTGTCAGGATCAACCTTCTCGCGCGCACACGCTTCTTTCAATCCGGCAAGACCTTGCCCCCGAAACGGTTGTCGTAACAAAGCAAGATCAATCACTTTTCGCCCGCGCGTCATCGTCGTATCATCAAGCCCTAAACGCGCATCGGGATGATCAAGAAGGGACATCAACGATACGGCCTCGAAATCATGCGCCATAATCTGCGCAAGAGTCGTCGCCATTAGTCCTGCGGCAGTATCGCTTAAGGCGTAACCGGCGGAATCACCGGCTTCAATATCCCACCGTTTGAGTTCGGCGCACACCCGCGCGGCAAGGGATCGATCGGGTGTAATGAGTGCTGCGGTTTTATCCGGTGTTTCAAGCGTTTCACGCAAGGCGATGGCAATCGCGAGTGCTTCTTCGCGCTCATGCTGTGCTTCGATAATGGTGAGACCTGTTAGCGCATGCTCTAATGACTCATCCGATACACGCTGTGTCGCGGCTTTCCATTGATCAGTCGATTCAACCGGCCGCATCGCTTCCGAAAGAAGCGTCATGCGCGCTTCGGCAGATGCTGACGGCATATCAAGAGCAATAACATCATGCCTTGTGATGCCGATCTTTGTAAGAAGATGAGCGAGTTGTGCTTGCGGATGCGACGGTTCAACAATGTGTCCGTCTTCATTTGTTAAAAGCGCAAAGCTCTCGTCATCAAGGCCTTGATCGAGATCAGGTAGAACCACAGCGCCCTTTGGCAATTGCGCGATAGCTGCGAGAAGGGCTGCGGTAGCAGGCATCGAACCGGTTGAGCCGGCAGCAATAACAGGCGTTACGGGCTTTTGATTTCGAAGACGCGCGGCTTCTTGGAGCAAAAGGCGATGGCGGCGTTCGGCCATATCCATCACGCCTTCGGTCTCTTTCAAACTGGGCCAAGCGGCAGCCGCGATTTCAAGAAAGTTACGCGAGATGCGCCAATACTCATCATTCTCGGTCGGCACAAGCGCGTGAAGATCAGCCCATGTCTTGTCGTGAATGAGAAGCGTATCAATCAATGTGCCAAGCGCATCGGCGAGATCAACCGCGTCATGGGGCGTCGCGGCGACGATGAAACCCTGCGGATCATCACGCCATCCGTCAGTTAGATTTTTGGCGAAGTCGGTTGACGAACCTTCACGAAGCGTCGTTGAAATACGTTTGGACCAAGCAAGCACCAAGCGCGTTAACACAAGGCGGCGTCGCACCGGATCAATATCTGGCAACAGAGATGAGTCAGCGTCAACAGCGTCAAAGCCGCGCTCGAGAATCAGTCGATCTTCGACATCATCAAGACCGCCGAGCGGAACGACGCGCGGCAATAAAAGTGCTTCTGCGCCAGATCGCGTTGCAAGTTCATTTGAGAAGGCGCGCGCGGCCCGCCGCGTTGGCAAATAGATCGTGGCCTCTGCCAGAGCGAGGGGTTCGCCTTTTGACGGCCAATCCGCAATGACCGCGCCGCTCAACAGCGTTTGCGCCAAGGTGGGGAGAAAGGGACTCCCCGAAGCAATTGTGAAGACGCGCGGCCTTGGCATCGCCATCAGTGTCACAGCCCCGTTGTGGTTGCTCCGAGGACCAGCCGTGCTTCGGCGGCGGCGATTGCGTCCGGTGTGCCGACATGAAGCCATTCGCCGTCGAGTCGCAAGCCGAAGAGTCTGCCCGCGGCAATCGCACGATCAAACAGAAGATTGAGCGAGAACGGCCCCTCGGGCGTATCCGCAAACAAAGTCGGTTTGATTAAGGCAACGCCCGTATACACAAAGGGCGCCACCACCCGCTCATGGCGGCGCGACAAAACACCCTCAGCATCCATCATAAAATCACCGAAGCCTTCATAGCCTGTCATCTGTAAGCCGCCAGCAACCAAGAGAAGAATATCCATATCGTCCGGTCGGAACGCTGCGGCGAGGCGGTGAAGATTGCTTTGCGGTCCATCGACAAAAAAGGAATCGGCATTCATCACAAAAAATGGATCAGAGCCTAAAAGTGGAAGCGCCTTTTTGATACCGCCCCCTGAATCAAGAAGACGCTCTGTCTCATCGGAGATTTTCACTTGATGATACTTTTGATCGTTAATGAAGGATCGGATCATATCGCCGAGATGGTGGATATTGACCACGATGTTATTGATACTGGCTTTTGTGAGAAGATCGAGATTATGAGCGAGCAAAACTTTGCCAGCGACAGTGATCAAGGGCTTCGGACACGTTTCAGTGAGCGGACGCATACGCGTTCCCAATCCGGCGGAGAGAATCATCGCTGATAGAGGCAATGAGCTCATATTAGGTTGCGCTCCCAAAAAGATCAGGCACAAAGTCGTCAAACCATTTTTTCAGCGGCGCTAAAGCAGGATAAGCGAGATTGCGCCCAAGATAAGCGCGCATATGAGGCAGGTGTCGGAGATAGTCAGGCTTATGATCGCGCTGATCTAGTCTTACAAAAATG
>CANGSG010000126.1 GCA_947456435.1 Hyphomicrobiales bacterium | reverse complement strand
GGTGCCTCATGCGGATTTGCAGCCGCCATTCTTTCCGGATCAACGCTGATCGGCATCGCAGTCGCTATTCTCGCCGGTATTGCGCTCTCCGCCGTATTTGCATTTTTGGTTTTAGGCCTCGCAACCAATCAGGTGGCTTCAGGTCTTGCTCTGACGATTTTGGGCTTGGGACTATCGGGGCTAATCGGCGCGGGATTTGTCGGCACCACGCGCCAAGCGATTCCACCGATTCATATTCCGGGATTGAGCGACTTGCCGGCCATCGGCCGATTGATCTTCGGGCAAGATCCGTTTGTGTATCTCTCGCTTCTTCTCGCGGTCACCATCCTATATTTTCTGGACCGCAGTCGGTCAGGGCTCATCTTGCGGTCAATCGGTGAAAATCACGTTTCCGCCCACGCACTCGGTTTGAAAGTGATCCGCTATCGTCTTTTTGCGATCTTGTTTGGTGGGGCCTGCGCGGGACTTGCGGGCGCATATTTGTCGCTCGTGTATACGCCATTTTGGTCTCCGGGGATGACCGCAGGCCGCGGGTGGATTGCGCTAGCGCTGGTCGTTTTTGCATCATGGAAGCCATTTCGTGTGCTCTTTGGTGCCTATTTGTTTGGCGGCGCGACCGTTCTCCAGCTCCATGCGCAGGCGGCCTCCATTGGCATCCCGGCGCAGGTTTTATCGGCATTTCCCTATGTGGCGACGATCTTAGCGCTCGTCATCATGTCTGTGGGCAGAGCCTCCATTGGGGCGCCTGCAAGCCTCGGCACACCTTTTGTACCAGACCGATAGCCTTTATGGTTTCAGCAGGGCCGGGGGCGGGGACCGGCCATGCTCGTTCAAACACCAACCCGAGTGGAGACTTGAAACATGCGTCACTTCCTGAAAGCAGCAGGAGCGCTCGTCGTTGCGGCGGGCTTGGCGACCTCGGCCTATGCGGCCGACAAGCTTAAAGTAGCCTTTGTCTATGTCGGACCTGTCGGCGACTTCGGTTATTCTTTCCAACACAATGAAGGTCGTCTCGCCGTTGAAAAGGCGCTTGGCGATAAGGTTGAAACAACCTTTCTTGAAAATGTTCCAGAAGCTGATTCTGAGCGGTCGATCGAGCAATTGGTTCGCGCCGGTAACAAGCTGATCTTCACAACGTCGTTTGGTTTTATGGACCCGACACTGAAGGTCGCGGCGAAATATCCGAAAGTGTTCTTTGAACATGCGACCGGCTATAAGCGCGCGGCAAACGTTTCGACCTATTCAGCGAAGTTCCATGAAGGTCGTTATGTGCAAGGCGTGATTGCCGGCAAAATGACCAAGACCAACGTGATCGGCTATGTCGCATCCTTCCCCATTCCGGAGGTTGTGTCGGGCATCAACGCGTTTATACTCGGTGCGCAGAGCGTCAACCCAAACATCAAGGTCAAAATCGTCTGGGCAAACACCTGGTTTGATCCAGGTAAAGAAGCCGATGCGGCAAAGGCGCTTCTTGATCAGGGTGCAGACATTATCACACAGCACACTGACAGCCCGGCTCCGCTGCAGCAGGCTGAAGCGCGCGGCAAGCTCGCTTTTGGTCAAGCGTCTGACATGATCAAGTTCGGTCCAAAAACCGTTCTTTCGTCGATCGTCGACAATTGGGGCGACTATTACGTTGCGCGCACCAAGGCTGTGCTCGACGGCAAGTGGAAGTCAGAAGATACATGGGGCGGCTTCGCAGCCAACATGGTCAATATGGCGCCGTTCACCAATATGCCAGACGATGTAAAGAAGCTTGCTGAAGAAACAGAAGCAGGCATCAAGAGCGGCAAGATCAATCCGTTTAAGTGCCCTGTCTATGGCCAAGACGGCAAAGAAGTCGAATGCAAAGGCAAGGGCTCATTGGATGATGGCCAGATCCTCGGCATGAATTTCTACGTTAAGGGCATTGATGACAAGCTTCCGCAATAAGCGGATGCTTTGATTAAATGACAAAATTAAAGGCGGCCTTCGGGCCGCCTTTTTTATCGTTAGATTTGAGTTAGATCAGCGTTATACCGCCATGCCGAATAGATCATAGGCATCGGCGCGTTCGACTTTCACAGTGACGATATCGCCCGCGCGCAGAGGACGGCGCGAGCCGACATGAACCGCCCCATCAATTTCCGGCGCATCCCATTGTGATCGTCCTTTTGAGACGGTTGGTCCGGGCTCATCGATAATCACCTTGATCCGCTTACCAACTTTGGATTTTAGCTTTGCGGCGCTGATGGCTTGTTGGGTTGCCATAAACCGGTCGTAACGGTGCTGCTTCACGTCAGCAGGCACTTGCGGGAGACCAAGGTCATTGGAGACCGCGCCTTTGACGGGCTCATATTGAAATGCGCCGACGCGCTCGAGTTTGGCTTCCTTTATCCAATCGAGCAGCAATTCGAAATCCTCATCCGTCTCGCCGGGAAAGCCAACGATGAAGGTCGAACGGATCGCGAGGTCAGGGCAGACGTCCCGCCAGGCGCGAATACGGTCGAGTGTTTTTTCCTGATTGCCCGGCCGCTTCATCGCCTTGAGAACTTTAGGGGAGGCGTGCTGAAACGGGATGTCGAGATAGGGCAGAACGAGCCCCTCGGCCATCAACGGTATGACATCGTCAACATGCGGGTAGGGGTAAACATAATGGAGCCGTACCCATGCGCCGAGTGAACCGAGCTCGCGGGCGAGATCGACAAATTTTGTCCGGATCGTGCGGTCCTGCCAGGGCCGTTCGGCATAAGCGAGGTCGAGACCGTATGCGGATGTATCCTGTGATATAACAAGAACTTCCTTAACCCCCGCTTTTATGAGCTTTTCACCTTCTCTAAGTACTTCATCAACCGGTCTGGATACCAGATCGCCGCGCAGTTTCGGGATAATGCAAAACGTGCAACGATTGTTGCAACCCTCTGAAATCTTAAGATAAGCGTAGTGTTTTGGTGTCAATTTGATGCCGTGGTCCGGGACAAGGTCCAAAAAGCTATTCCGGACCGGTGGAACCGCCTGATGGACCGCATTCATGACGCTTTCATAGGCCTGTGGACCGGTGATCGCCGCCACCTGCGGGTGGGCCGCTAGGATCTCCCCGGGCTCTGCGCCCATGCACCCTGTGACGATGACTTTTCCGTTTTCTTTCAAGGCTTTACCAATGGCATCAAGGGACTCGGCCTTGGCGCTATCGAGGAAGCCGCAGGTGTTCACAATCACCGCATCGGCCCCGTCATGGGACTTTGAAAGTTCGTAGCCCTCAGCGCGGAGCTGGGTGATGATCCTTTCGCTGTCGACCAGCGCCTTGGGGCAGCCGAGGGACACGAAAGAGATTTTGGGAGCGGTCATGAGCGGCTTTCAAACGATAGTGATTTCAAGGCTTTAGCGGATATTGCGCGGCGCGCCAAGGGGGGCGAGACAGGCAAAAGCCGCGTCCCCCAGCGCATAGACCCGCTCCCGGTAAATCGCCGCCCGACCGAGCACATAGGCGGACGGATTGGCCGCCGACATTTTCCGCGGATTGGGCAAAACCGCTGCTAAAACAGAGGCTTGCCGGTCGGTCAGAGACGAAGCGGCGACGCCGAAATGGGTCCGCGCCGCCGCCTCCGCCCCATATATACCAGGGCCGAATTCGATGGTGTTCAAGTACAATTCCATGATCCTTCGTTTACTTAAAATGGTCTCTAAGAGCATTGTGAGGGGTATTTCGAGTAGCTTTCGTGTCACATTGCGCCCGGGCCATAAAAACAAATTTTTGGCGAGCTGCATCGAGATGGTCGACGCCCCGCGCGACCGTTTTCCGGCAAGATAGAGATCGATCTGCTCCTTCAAAGAGCCGGTATCAAGTCCCCAATGCGTGCAAAACAAATTGTCTTCCGCCGCAACCGCCGCGCGCGCCAGCGCAGGATCCATGTCATCAAGCGAAACCCAGTCTTTTTTTAGGCCTTCGCCCTCAAAAAGCCGGATCACCATCAGCGGGGTGAGGGGCGGGGGCACATAACGATAAAAGAACAGGATCGGCACGGGCAGCAGCGCTACAATCAATATGACCCGCAGCAAGAGCCTTGCGGCACGCCATAATCCCGACCCAATCCGTCCCATCACGCTCAATTATGGCCTCATTCAGAAACAACGCCGCGGTTTCATCGGCGCATAGCACGTTTATGTCTCGATGTGCCGACCAAAAGCCACTCGGATTTGAACCGGGTTCAGATTAGGGGCAACCGCGAACATTGCCCCGAAACGAAATCAGCGGTGCAGCCAACATCATAGCAGGCATTCCGCTTTAGACGGCGACGCCTATAGCGCCTCTCGCAAAAATCGCCTATCAGCGTTTTAAGCCATCAAGGTGATTTTGATCCAAGTGAGGGTAGTCCCCTTGGATCATGGTCGGGAGAGACAACAATTAACGTGCCCGACAAATCCCTCGATCTTACGGACCAAGCCCCGATAATCGTCACGCACCGTACTTTGATTGCTATTCTTTTGGTCGTGTTGAGCGCTGCCTTTTGGGCTGCGTCGGATGCCTTTGCGAAAATGATCGGCGAGAGTCTGCCGGTGATCGAAGTCACATGGATGCGATTTGCTGTTCATGTCGTCTTTGTGCCGCTTTATTACCGCGGCGCGCTTGCTGGAGTTTTGAAGACTATGTCTTTGCCACTCCAGATCATTCGCGGCATATGCTCAACGCTTTCCGGATTATGCTTTATTTATGGACTGACCTTCGTGCCGATTGCCGAGACGACGGCCCTCGCATTTATTTCGCCCTTCCTCATCATGGGCATGGCCGCATTGTTCCTAAAAGACAAGGTCGGTAACCGTCGCTGGATCGCCGCCTTAGTCGGATTGATGGGGGTCTTATTGATTGTGCAACCTGGAACCGCCGCGTTTCAGTGGGCGGCGTTCTTTCCGGCCCTCGCCGCACTCTTTGCAAGCACGATGATCATCATCACGCGTATTCTGTCTGATGACGGACCCATGCGCACCATGTTCTTCACCGGCATTGTGGGCTTTGTGATTTTAAGTGTGATGACGATTTTTGTTTGGGTTACCCCAACACTAAATGAGTTTCTTCTCGCTCTCGGCATGGGACTTAGTGCAGCTTTCGCCAATCTCACGCAGATCACAGCCTATGGCCGCGCAAAGCCTGCGATCCTCGCGCCCTTCACTTACATTCAAATCGTTTGGGCAGCTTTATTCGGCATGACCATTTTTGGCACCTGGCCCGGCTATATGACTTATCTCGGCTCCGTAATCATTGCGGGTGCCGGCATTTATTCTGCACTCAGAGAAAGAGCCGAGAATCGGGAAGGGTGACAGCGCTGCATTTGACTCGAGTTTCACGTCATTGCTGAAGAAGAAACGCGTCGAATTTATCAAACGACCCCGTCCAGCCCATGGTCATACCCGCGCGTGCATTAATAAAGAATTCGAGCTTGTCCTGCGTATAATTTCCTGTCGCTTCCCAAGTCAATGAGACAAGAGTTGTGTCATCATCAAGCGCTGTGAATTTCACATGGGTCAGCATGGTTTCAGGCCAAATGGGCGCGAATGGATGGCGTGAGACATTACCCTCTTCATCGGTAAATTGC
>CANGSG010000125.1 GCA_947456435.1 Hyphomicrobiales bacterium | reverse complement strand
GCCTTCACGTGGAATTGACGCCTCGCCAAACGGGATCGCATAGGCTTCCGCCGGCACGTCAGCCATCGAGGCGTATAGGTTCTTGTGTTCGCAGAAGATCACGGGATCATTGTCACGGATCGACTGGATCAAAAGACCCTTCGCGTCATAAGCATTTGAAGGGCACACAACCTTCAAGCCTGGAATATGCGTGAAGAGCGGCGTCAACATTTGTGAATGTTGAGCCGCGGCACGAAAACCACCACCCACCATGCCGCGGATCACAACTGGCGTTTCGGCTTTACCGCCGAACATATATTTGAACTTCGCCGCTTGATTGAAGATCTGGTCGAAACAGACGCCCATAAAGTCGAGGAACATCAATTCGGCAACCGGGCGAAGACCGCAAGCGGCCGCGCCGATCGCTGCACCGATATAGGCTGATTCAGAGAGCGGCGTATCCATGACGCGCTTGCGCGTATGTTTGCCAACCAAACCTTTTGTAACACCCAAAACACCGCCCCAGGCGTCTTCTTCACCTTGGCCGCCGGCGCCCCCGGCAATGTCTTCGCCCATGAGAATAACGCTTGGATCGCGACGCATTTCGAGGTCAAGTGCCTCGTTGATCGCATCTTTCATGCTCAGATTACGTGCCATGTTTTTAATCCTTAAAATTTCGATTGAAAGTTTTGCTCAGAACAAGGGCTCAGTAACTGACGTAAACGTCGGTCAAGAGATCCTTTGCTGTCGGCAGCGGATCCGCTTTCGCCTTTTGAACCGAGGCTTCGATGCGTGCGAGTACGGCATCGTCAATCTTTTTCAATTCGGCATCGGAGATCACACCCGCTTTTGTGACTTTCGAACGGAAGATTTTCAGGCAGTCTTTATTGGCGCGATTGTCTTCATTCTCGCCCGGCGCGCGATAGGTTTGTGCATCACCTTCAAAGTGGCCGAAGAAGCGGACCATCTTACATTCAAGGAATGCCGGACCGCCGCCTTCACGCGCGCGCTTGATGATTTCGCCCGCCGCTTCGTAAACCGCAAAGAAGTCGGTGCCATCAACCGTCACGCCCGGAATGCCGAAGCCGGCTGCACGATCGATATAGCTGTCAACAGCAACAGCGTAATCAATCGATGTTGATTCAGCGTAGCCGTTGTTTTCGACTACGAAGATCACCGGAAGATTCCACACCGCTGCCAAGTTCATGCTTTCAAGAACTGTGCCCTGGTTCGATGCGCCATCACCGAAGAAGGTGATGCCCACGCCGCCATCGCCACGATATTTTGACGCCAATGCAGCACCGCAGATCAAAGGAGCGCCAGCGCCCAAGATACCGTTCGCGCCCATCATGCCTTTGGAAAGATCGGCGATGTGCATCGAGCCGCCTTTACCACGGCAGGAGCCTGTGACCTTGCCGTAAATCTCGGCCATCATACCTTCCACTTCAACGCCCTTGGCGATGCAATGGCCATGGCCGCGATGGGTTGAAGCGATACGGTCTTTATCTTCCAAATGCATCATGATGCCGGTACCGGATGCTTCTTCACCCGCATAAAGATGCACGAAGCCCGGAATGTCGCCCTTAGCAAATTCAATATGCAGACGTTCCTCAAATTCACGGATCGTCTTCATTTTTGTATAGGCTTCCAGAAGTTTTTCCTTCGGAAGCGGGAAAGGATTATTGGACATTTGTTTTCCTCCTTTTTGCACCAAGATGCGGTTGTCGATGTTAATGCTCTCTTGACCGCGGTTAATTCAGCTTCATCAAACCTTGTTTCGACGCATAATTCATAATAGCCGAAACATTTACCGTACGGAATGCATCCTTCACGAGTGTGATGGTGACATCATCAGTCTGATCGAATGCAAGTTCACGCTCGCCGTCAAGGGCGATTGTACCCGCCGGAAAATCGAGCTTCACCGGAACACCCGGCATCATATGTTTAACTTCGCCAATACCGATGGCGCCGATAATTCCAGGCGCAAAGGGAACATTGAGGCGCAACTTCGCTTCATGGGGCGGCGAAAGTGCCACCATCAAACCATGGGGATCACGACGTGACACGGGTTCGAGCAAGCCCGCAATCGCTGACATGCCGATAACTTCCGGATCGGAGAAAGTCACAAAAAGTTCACGGAAATTTTCCGGCTTCCAAATGGCTTTTGCACCGACAAAACGTTCCGTCACAACAGCGACATCGACAATGGCGATGTCTTCGGCACGATCGCCGATTTTGATGTCAAGTCTTTTGTTGCCTTCAAAAGCAATCGCGTCCGGCACGCGGCCCATAGCTGCCAAGCCAACAGCCAAACCTGTGATGGTCGGTTCACGATGTTCCGGAAAAGCGTTGTTAGTGCCGGTTGAAATGCCGGCAATCGGGATATCACCGCATTGAGAGACTACGGCGCGATGCGTGCCGTCACCGCCTAGGACGATGATGATTTTGCATCCAGCCTCTTTCATCGCGGCCGTGGCCTTAAACGTGTCTTGAACAGTTGTTGTGATGTCTTGCCGCACATGATGGATTTGCGGAAAAATATCTTCTTTCAAATTCGCCGCACGTTCATAGGCGCGTGTGATATGCCGACGAATGCCGCTCTTCTCCGGCATCATCAAGACGTTTTCGACACCGCAAGCGCGTAAGGCTGACAACACACGCAAAATAATATTGGCACGATCGGTGACTTGGAGTGTCGACGCATTGGCAACAACGCGACGGATGTCACTCGCCGATACAGGATTGGCCACAATGCCCACTAAGGGTGACATACAAAACTCCCAGAACCCTTGATCGCACCTTTTTTGACGGTGCGAATTCTCTTATTTTGCCTAGGCGATCCTGTTTCGCTCCGATTGTCAATTGTCCTGCTTTAAAACATGAGCTTGTTTTTTATGCAGGACATGATGACGAAGCAAAATCTCAAAGACCGTCATAAGCGGCAAGTGCCCGTGCCGAATAAACGGCGCCGGGGCCGCCACCCATTTCGATAGCGACGCCCAAAGTCTCGGCAAGTTCCTCGCGTGAAGCACCGTGTTTTTTGGCGTTTGAGACGTGGAAAACAATGCAATCGCCGCAGCCTTTGGACACGGCGATGGCGACCGCGAGCAACTCCTTAAATTTCGAATCGAGTGCACCATCCTTGCTGGCTTCGCCCATCAATTTTTGAAACGCGCCCATGCTTCCCGGAATGGCTTTTCCGAGCGCCATAAAACGCGCATTCATAGCATTGAGTTCGTCTTTTGGAGTTGCGGACACGGTTCAGTTCCTTTTCTAATATTTGATATGATTATGAAATGCCGAGCTTGGCTTTGAGATCATAACGCACGGCAATGGCCGCCGTGGCGATGACAGATGAACCCGCGCGTTCCGGATAAGGAATATCGAGACCGCCTTTCACAAGGTTCACTGTCGCTTTGCCGACGGGCAGACTTTTACGAACCGCTTCGGCATCCACTGCTTCAGGCTTTTGCACACCGATTGTCACTTCGATCTCAAGATCATCGACAGGGATGTCGAGGCTGCGCGTGAAGGGAAGGGAAGAATGATGAATGGCGTCTTGCACGGCACGAAGAGCGGCTTTGGTATAATCGCCGCCATGCATGTCATTGCCGTGACCCATTTCAAGAATAATGCGTTGCTTGGCCATGACTTAAGCTCCCGGAAGATCGAGCGAGACGATTGCGGCGGCATTGGCGATGACGGTGAGGTTGGTGCCTTCGTCATTCATGATCTCGAGACCACCTTGCACCACTTCGACCGATGCCTTGCCATAAGGGAGCACACCGATGATTTCATTTTTATCGACGGCCTCTGGCTTTGGCACACCGATCAAGACATGCACGAACATGTTTTCCGGTCCTTGGCCTGCGGCATTCGCGATGGTGAGTGAGTTGTGCCAGAGCGCGTCTTTGAGCGCGCGGACAGCTGCCTTTGTGTAATCCGATCCCCTTAGATCGGTTCCCATGCCGATCTCGACGATCATTCGCTTCATGGTCATGAGCTTGGCCCTCCCTTATCATCCTAACGGCTCCAGACTGCTTTGAGGCAGGGGAGGAACCGCGCCGGGATCACGCCCCGGTCGGGGAGGAGATTAGCAAGCGACTCGAGAATTGGTAAAGAAAATTTTTTTCAATTTCCTGTGAATTAAGGCAGCGCCGTTTTGGTTTCGGGGGTCAAAGATTTCACGAAAAGGTTGAAACTTTTCCTTCGATGGCGAACAAGAAAATATAAAAAAATATCAATCAAATCAATATTTTAATTGGTGTATTTTAGGTTAAAACTTTACCAAATCCACCCGGGGTAATGACCTGCATTCTGGGTCGTGAAAGATTTTTTAAAAAAATAATTTACAAGATTTAGGGTTTGTGGCTAATCTTTGATCCGGTGTCGGATAGGGTGGGGGTTATCACAAATCCGAAAGCCGAAAACTGAAATCGATGAAGCCTTCGGGCTCATGGGAGGTGCTCTAATATGTTTAACGTTCCAAAGAACGCGATTTATAAACGCATCAACCGCCGTAAGTTCCTTGAACTCGGTGGCGGTGCAGCGACGGCACTCGGCGCGGGCTCGCTCGCGGTGGGCTTGAACTCCGTTATTGTGAAGACACCTGTGCAGGCTGCGTCATCACAAGAAGCGAAAATGAAGCAGTATGCTGGCTCGAAGCTCGTCTTCATGTCGGAAAATACGCCTCCATCTTTCGCGATCCGCGACAAGATTAAAGATTTCTATGATGCAACAGGTATCACGGTTGAAATTCTGACGGACGATCTTCCAGTCGTGCTTCAGAAGGTCGGCATTGACGTAAAGGGTGGCAAGGCCGACTTCCCGGTCATCTACTCGCAAGATAAGCCGATTGGCGCTGCGCTTGCCGATTATTTCGCGGATTTCAGCAAATTCATTAAGGACGATACACTCCCGCAGGATCCTGAAGGTTATGGCGCGGATGTGTGGTTCGACAACTTCCTTGATGCGTGCGGATCCATGTATGAAAAGGGCAAGATCGTCGCGCTTCCTTATGACGCCGCAATTGCCTGTACCTTCTATCGTCAAGATCTCTTCGAAAAATACACGAAGGACTTCGAGAAGGAATACAAGTACCGGATGGAATTCACACAGAAGACCACCTGGAAGAATGTTCTCGATTA
This sequence comes from Hyphomicrobiales bacterium, assembly GCA_947456435.1. Lineage (GTDB taxonomy): Bacteria > Pseudomonadota > Alphaproteobacteria > Rhizobiales > Beijerinckiaceae > CAIUPE01. The sequence continues at coordinate 450 of CANGSG010000125.1, read as the reverse complement.
CGCCACCTTCTTCAAGAAATTGAAGCAGGCTGGTCAGGACGTACCTTATGGCTACGCCCAGCATCTCGGAACATTCGCTTGGACAACCCAGCTTGATATCCAGCGTTTGATGTATGCCCATGGTCAGTGGCAGGACTTCAATATCGATGACGTTCTGGGTTCAAAGAAGCCAGGCCCAACAAACTGGGGCGATGCATCATCAATTGAAATGATGAAGCAGTTCAAAGCAATGGCTGATGTGTCACATCCTGATAATCTGGCGAATGGCACACTCGAACTGAACACGGTTTATCAATCGGGTCAGATCGCGATGCAGGTCCAGTATCACGAATTCGCGGCTTCCGTCGAAGACGAGAAGACCTCGAAGGCTGCTGGCGGTAAGACGGCTTACGCACCGTGCCCGCTCGGTGAAGCATCATGGATCAAGAACGGTGGTAAGGCTGTCAATGG
>CANGSG010000124.1 GCA_947456435.1 Hyphomicrobiales bacterium | reverse complement strand
TGTCGTCTGCAAATTATCAGGTGTTACGACAGAAGCGGATCATGATCATTGGACCCCTGAACAATTGAAGCCCTATATAGAACACGTGATCGACGTCTTCGGCTTTGATCGTTTGATGTATGGTGGTGATTGGCCTGTATCAGAGCTCGCCGGACCTTACACGGCATGGCTCAACGTGCTTGATGATATTACCGCATCGTGTTCAGACAATGAGCGACGGAAACTCTTCCGCGAGAATGCGCAAAAATTCTATCGGCTCGTGTAGAAAAGAATCATCGATTTATATTTTTCTGCGCGACTCGGGTGGTTGAGTCGCGTGGAAATCAAAGAAAAGAGTGGAGACAAGAATGGCGCGGCGCAAAGTTCTCTTTATTACGGCCGATCAGTGGCGGGGTGATGCGCTTGGGTTCCTCGGTCATCCCGCAGCGCTAACCCCCAATCTTGATCGCCTGGCGGCAGAGGGTGTGAGTTTTACAAAACACTTTACGTGCTCTGCGCCATGCGGTCCCGCGCGTACAACTTTGCTCACGGGGCTTTATCCATTCATTCATCGCTCCGTGCGCAATGGCACGCCGCTAGATCGACGTCACACCAATCTTGCTCTTGAAGCGCGGCGGGCCGGCCGTGATCCGGTTCTTTTTGGTTACACAGATTCATCAGCCGATCCGCGTGAGATGGCTCCTGATGATCCGCGTCTCAAAAGTTTTGAAGGCGTGTTACCGGGCTTTCGACTCGAAGCAACATTAAACGAAAACGCGTTATCGGGCTGGCTCACGGAATTGGCCCGCAAAGGCTATGATGTTCCCGAACCGCTTTTTGATATTTATTCGCCGCCGGATTCGGCTGATCCGCGACGATTCTGGCGCGGCTCCGCGCGCTATAAAGCGGAGGACAGCGATACGGCTTATATTGCTGACAAAGTAATCGATTATACGCGTCTTCGTCGCAACGAAGACTGGTTAATCCATGCCGTATTTTTGCGTCCACATCCACCTTTGATTGCGCCTGCGCCTTATGATCAATTGATTGATCGTGATGTCGTACCCAAGCCTGTTCGGCGTGAGTCCCGTGAGCGTGAGGCGGCGCTTCACCCCTATTTGCGCGAATGGCTCAACGAAATGTCTAACCCCGGCTATTTCGACGCGCCGTTTGATTTGCACACATTAAGTGAGCAAGAGTATGAAGATATGCGTGCGGTCTATTTTGGTTTGATCGCTGAAGTGGATCATCAAATTGGTCGCATCATCGATCATTTAAAGGCGACGGGTGAATATGATGACACGCTGATCATCTTCACGTCCGATCATGGTGAGATGTTGGGTGATCATTGGTCATGGGGCAAAGGCGGTTTCTTTGATGCGTCAAATCATGTGCCTTTGATTATCCGCGATCCCTCTGCGCCTTCATCCGCGCGCGGGCGCAGGATCAATGCGCTGACCGAGTCAGTTGATCTGATGCCAACCATTCTTGAATGGATGGGATGTTCTCTACCCAGTGAAGCGAATGGATCATCACTTCAGCCTTGGCTGCAAGGGGAGACGCCAGAGCGTTGGCGTCGTGCGGTATTCTGGGAATTTGATTTCAGAAATCCGGTGACAAAACGCTATGAAACGGCGCTTAATCTCTCGTCTGATGAATGCACACTCAATGTGATCCGTGATCACCATTACAAATATGTGCACTTTACCGCCTTGCCGTCTTTGTTGTTTGATCTCAAACGTGATCCAGATGAATTGCATAATCTTGCAGATGATCCGGCCTATGGCGCGGTGATTGTCGATTATGCGCAGCGATTATTGAGCCACAGGATGCTCCATGCCGAGCGCACGCTCACCAATGCGATGTTATCGCCAAAGGGTGTTATCTATCGCAATACGCCGCGCGGTCAGCCAGATGCGCTTTATGCGCCCGTTGACCTGCGGTAGATAATGAATGGAGAGAAGCCGCTCATGCGCTATGAATTGATGTTGCCCCATCAGCTTCGTGAAGCGATGGAAAAAAATTGGCCGGTGATTTTGCCGCTCGGTGTGCTAGAATATCATGGCGAACATCTTGGTCTCGGCATGGATACACTGGCCGTGATCCGCATTCTTGATCGTCTTGAGAAAGAAGCGTCGATTGTTATTTTACCGCCCTTTTATTATGGCGCGGCGAGTTATGCGGTAGAGTCCCCTGAGGGTAAAGGATCGGTGCATGTCGATGCAGAAACGATTGCGCCTTTTGCAAAATCACTCTTCAGGGGATTATTGCGGATCGGCTTTCGCAATATTCATGGTTTTATTCATCACCAGAGTGAAAATTTTACCGCGGGGATGCCAACCGATCTCGCTTTCAAATTTGCCGGGCGTCAGGCGATTTTCGAACATATCGAACGCGAGCGGGGAGAAGGCTGGTGGGGCAATAAAAATATGGCTGATTATTATGCCCAGCATGCAACAGGTAGTGATCCCTTTAACTGGATAAAGATTCATCCCCTCATGACGAAGGAAATTATTGCGCATTATCCTTTCGATCATGCGGGTATTGGGGAGACGTCACTGATGATGGCCCTTTGCCCTGAGGCCGTTGATATGAAACGGCTCAACAGCGAAGAATGGTATTCGCAATCGGCAAAAGACGCTTCGAAAGAATTGGGTGAGCGTGGGGTTGATCTAATCCTTGCGCATATGAGAGCCGTGCTCTGGGGATAGGGATTTATGTCACGTCAAGTTTCAACAGGCATCGGCTTTTTGGCGGTGCTGATGTGGGCCGTTTTGGCTTTGTTTACTGCAGCTTCAGGACATGTTCCGCCTTTTGAACTGGCGGCGATGACTTTTTTAATCGGCGGGCTTGTCGGTGTGGCGACATGGCCCTTTCGCCCGGGTGCATTCAAAGCGCTGCGGCAACGGCCGCTTGCTTGGCTTGTCGGCATTGGCGGTCTCTTTGGTTATCATGCGGTCTATTTTAGCGCGCTTCGGTCTGCACCCGCGATTGAAGCGAGCCTTATTGCTTATCTTTGGCCTTTATTTCTTGTTGTTGCCTCTGCGCTTTTACCGGGCGAAAAATTACGACTGCATCATCTTATCGGTGTTGTCCTCGGATTGATCGGCGCTTTTCTCGTGATCACCAAAGGCGAACATCTTTCTTTATCCGAAGGCTTGAAGCCTGGGCATTTTTTGGCGCTTGCTTGCGCGGTCATCTGGTCGGGCTATTCTGTTCTATCTCGCAAATTGGGCGACGTCCCGACCGATGCGGTTGCGGGCTTTTGTCTTTTGACTTCACTCCTCGCCACTCTTTGTCATCTCGCTTTTGAAGAGACGGTATGGCCCGCCTCGTTAACGGAATGGGCAGCCATAATTGGTTTGGGTGTTTTCCCCGTGGGCGCAGCATTTTATGTGTGGGATCATGGTGTGAAGAAGGGCGACATCATGGTGCTCGGTGCGGCATCCTACGCGTCACCGCTTCTCTCAACACTTGTTCTGGTTGGTGCCGGATATGCGCCGGCGCATTGGTCCGTTGGCGTCGCCTGTTTGTTGATTACGATGGGAGCGATTATTGCAGCGAAAGATTTGCTCTTCCGCCGCGTATCTCCAAAAATCTGAAAGCTTAAAAGTTCATGGCGCAATCAAAAGACTAAGCGCAATGGCCCACATTGTGAGGCCGATGATCGCTTCCAAGATGATCCAGGATTTTGGTTTGGCAAAGACGGGGGCAAGCAAGCGCGCGCCGTAACCCAACGCGCTGAAAAACGATATTGAACCGAAGGCCGCACCGATTCCGAATGCGGTTTCAAAAGGCGTATATCGCGTTGAGAGTGAACCAAGCAGCATGACGGTATCAATATAGACGTGCGGATTAGCCCAGGTGAACACGACGCATGTCAATAAAGCTTGCGCCCATGTCGAAGCATTGCGCTCCGTTGGCACAAGCGCTTCACCGCCCAGCCACGCTGCTTTCAAGCGCAATGCGCCATAGATGAAGAGGAAGGCCGCGCCTGCCCATAAGAGCGCCTGTTCAAGCCACGGTACCGTGGGGAGAAACAACCCGAAACCGCCAACGCCCACCGCAATCAACGCGGCATCTGACAAGGCGCAGACGCTCACGACTAAGGCGACATGTTCTCGGCGTAAACCTTGGCGAAGAACAAATGCATTTTGAGCGCCGATCGCCAGAATAAGGCTGAGTGAGGTGAGGTAGCCGGACGTCAGCGCGGTCAACATGGAGGATCACAGTCAAAACCAATATATGATCCACCCTCTTTAACTGAAACATCATCATTAAGGAAATGGGGTAGGGCGGCTATTAGGCTAAAGGGGTTGCAGAGTATTCCGAGCCACGGAATGAAGACATTGAACCATAATCTATTGCGATTGAACCATTATCCATTGCGCCTCGCCGACAAGGCTCAAGGCCAGTACGACCATAAGGGGTATTAACCAAAAAGCTGGTCTGCTTCTCAGAAGGGCATGTTCTTTTAAAAGGGATGTAAATACAAGAAACAACAGGAAAGAAAAAACAAGAATGGCGAAGGCTTGTCCTTCGCGGCCTGCAAAATAGTAAAGCACAAATATCAATAAAGCGAGAGCAAAGCCTGCAGGCAGCGTCAATAGGCTCATAGTGCGTAGAGGCTTTGCGGCAATGGCGACAATTAACGGAACAAACCATAGTACAGGTATCAAAGGCATAAGGGATATAACCATAATAAGCGTTTCCCTTATTGCGGGTGTGTAACGCGGATAAAGGTGAATGATGCCGAAGGGAATAAGAGGCAGAATAACCGCCAACGCCAAGAAGGCCACAAAGATTGTTTTGAAGAGGTCTTTACGAAGTGTATCCGGAAGTTGAGCTCCTTTACCCTCACGACGTAAGATAAGATAGCGGGGATAAAAAGCTTGTCCGATCGTTGTGAGGGAGCCTGTGGCGAGCGCGACGATGTTAAAAGCGAAAGCCAGGTGCGAGAAATCATCTTGTGATGAGATCGCAGCCGATAACCATCGTGGTAGAAACTGAATGCACAGCCATAAGAGTGCGCTCAAAAAAAGGGGGAAGGCTTGTTGCAGAGGCGAAACCAACGCCCTCCAAGGATAAGCCTTGAAATCGAGGTCATGCCATGTACGCGCGGCAAAAATAACATACCAAAGCGTCAGGGCGAGATAGCATCCCGTCGTACCACCGAGAGCAAGGCCCAAAAGACGCGGAAGTGTCATGCCGAGCTGCAACGTTAAAGCGAGAACAGCAAAATCTTTGATATTGTTTTTTGCGCGCGCGACAGTGACAGGCCCCACGGCGATCATCGCTAAGAGCCCGCCTGTTAATGCAAGCGTGAGATCAAGCGGCGGTAAAAGCGTATTCGATTTCGAAAAAATATAAATCGAAAGTCCTATAAGAGGTAGGATTATAGAAGCAATCATCCAACGCGCATGAATCAAATGCTCTGACGTTTCCTGCCTGTTGTGGGGATTATGTCCATAGCGGTCAGCAAGCTCGGAAAGGCCGAAATCGAGCCGCGACGCCAATTGAAAAAAGCTCGCAAGCAAAACAAAGCTTGCAAATTGGGATGCCGTGAGTAGCGCGGGAGCTAAGAGGGTGGTGGCGGAGCTTAAGCCCGTGATAATGAG
>CANGSG010000123.1 GCA_947456435.1 Hyphomicrobiales bacterium | reverse complement strand
GATTAGATGTGATCCGGACGCCCTTCGGCCTCCGGCCAGTAATTTTTCACAAGTTTCAAAAGATCGTTCAAAAACGCATCGCGACGACGCTCGAGTTCTTTTACCGAGCGACCCGCCGCCTGATGTTCGCATCCCTCAACAATCCGGTCGATGATCTGATCGGTAAGTTCCGGTGCCGGCGTGTAGGAGTAGGGCATTTTCAATGCAGGGCCGAATTGATGCATGAAATGGCGCATGCCGGCGTCACCGCCTGCTAATTGGAATGTCAGGAATGTGCCCATCAATGACCAGCGCAAGCCGCAGCCATAAACAACAGCCGCATCGATCTCTTCCGTCGTTGCGACATTGTCTTTGATAAGCCAGAGCGCTTCACGCCAAAGCGCTTCCATCAACCGGTCGGCGATGAAGCCTTCGATTTCTTTTCTCACATGCAAAGGGCGCATGCCGATCTGACGATAGAATGCCTTCGCTGTTTCGACCGTGGCGGCTGCCGTCTTCTCACCCGCGACAATCTCAACGAGTGGCAAGAGATAGACGGGGTTGAAGGGATGACCGACAACAATACGAGACGGATCTTTGCATAGTTTCTGCAGGCTGGTCGGCAGAAGATAGGATGTTGATGAGGCGATGATTGCACCAGGCTTCGCGTGCGAATCGATTTCAGCGAGAAGTTTTTGTTTTAACTCCTCGCGCTCGGGCGCGTTCTCCTGAATGAAGTCGGCATTTTTGACCGCGTCCGCCACGCTAGAAACATAAGTTAAACGGGTCTGGCTCGCGCCTTTGGCAAGCCCTGCGGTTTCGAGAGCGGGCCATGCATTGGCAATCGCCGCGCGGATTTTTGCTTCGCCATCCGGTGCGGGGTCGAACGCCACGACATCAAGTCCATGGGCGAGGCAGCGCGCGGCCCAGCCGGAGCCGATAACGCCGGATCCGATAATGGCGACGGTTTTGATGGACGAAGACATGGACGCACTCCCGCTAAGAAAGGTTGACGCGGAGACTATTGCCGAAGAGTGGCTTGAGGGAAAGTCTTGGCGCGACGGCGATTTGATTAGGCCCGACCGAGATCCGCCTTTAAGGCATTTCCGGTGGGCCATGTCGTTTCAGCGCCGCGCAATGTCCTTTTTCGGCGCGCGGTCACGCGGGAATCATGAGAGAAGCATCGAAGTGAATGCGAGACGCATCGGGATGACAACAGAGTCCTTTACCCTTCCTGCCGATATCGCGGCAGCGCACAAAGCGCGGCGGTCGCGGTGGCGCGGCATCGCCTATGTCGCGCTAGCGGCCTTTCTCTGGAGCACGGCAGGCATCTGGGTACGCTATCTCACGCTCGATATCTGGACCATTCAATGTGGTCGCGCTTTCTTCGGTGCATTGTCTCTGTTCATCTATGTCGCTTGGGTTGACCGCAAAGATATCATCAAACCTTTCGCGACGATTCCGTTCGCGGGCTTTGTGATCGTGCCGATCAATACGATTGGCATGATGGCCTATATGCAAGCGCTGAACTGGACGACGGTTGCCAATGTGATGATCGTCTATACAACGCTGCCTTTTGTCGTGGCGCTATTGGGATGGTTGTGGATTCGCGAACGCGTCGCCATGCGCACAATGTTTGCGAGCGCAATTGCTCTTTCGGGCGTCATGTTCATGGTGGGTGGATCTTATCAGGCCGGCAATGTCAAAGGCGATATGGCGAGCTTCGTGATGGTGTTGAGTTTTGCCGCTCTTGTGATTTTAGCGCGCCGCCATCCCAAAATGTCGATGGCTGCGCATTCCATATTGTCAGGTATTTTATGCGCAGCGGTCGCGTGGCCGTTAAGCGATTTTTCGCAAGTTACAATTCGTGACTTGGTCCTGCTCGCAGTCTTGGGCTCGATCACAATCGGTGTCGCGAATGTACTCTATATGCGCGGTGTCGCCCGTATTCCGGCAGCGGAAGCGGGATTGATCGGCCTGCTTGATACGGTGATCGCACCGTTATGGGTGTTTATGATTTTCAGCGAGCGTCCGGCTGATGGTGCGATCATCGGCGGATTGATTGTGCTCGGCGCGGTGATCTACCAGATTTTGGGCGAGCGTTCGCGCAAAAGCGCTTAACGCCCCTTCCATTCTGGTTTCCGCTTTTCTGCGAAAGCCAGCGGCCCTTCAAGCGCATCTTCGGATGTGAGCATGGCAGTGTAAGCAGGGATCGCACCCGAACGCATCAGCGCGTAGCCGTCTTTCACATCAAGTGGCAATGTCGCTTTGATCACCGCTTTGATGGCTTTCAACGCGAGCGGCGCATTCGCGGCGATGGTGGCAGCCAACGCGCGCGCTTCCTGCATCAATTGATCCTTCGGCACGACTTTGTTGACGAGACCCCAACGCGCGGCTTCATCGGGCGACATGCGCCGCGCGGTCATCAGCATTTCCATCGCGATGGGAAGAGGAATGCGCTTCGGCAAGCGCAACACACCACCCGCATCGGCCATAATGCCAAGCGTGACTTCGGTCAGCGCAAATTCAGCGGTGTCTGCCGCGATAATAAAATCCGCCGCAAGTGCCAATTCAAATCCGCCACCGAAGGCAAGACCATTCACCGCCGCAATCACCGGCTTGTCGAGATCCCAAAATTCGGTCAAGCCTGCAAAACCACCCGGACCATGATCCGCATCCACGGCTTCGCCTTCAGCACCCGCTTTCAAATCCCACCCGGCAGAAAAAAATCGCCCTTCGCCACCAGACACAATCGCAACCGACAGTGTCGGGTCATCGCGAAATTCTGCGAATGCCGCATAAAGCGCTTGGCTCGTTGCGACATTGATTGCATTCGCCTTTGGGCGGTCGAGCGTAATCTCAAATACAGCGCCATCGCGTTTTGTTGTGACGGGGTTGTTCATGTTGAAGTTCCTTTAACTGCGCATGATCTTTAAAGAAAAATCGGAGACCACTTTTTCGAGATCATGGGCGTGCCTTTCTGATCATCGCATCAACCGCGACGGCACCCTGTTCGAGAATGAGAACCGGATTCACATCGAGCTCAACGAGATGATCGCGCTCGGCTTCCGCATAAGCAGCAACCGCCATAATCGCATCAATCGCCGCTGTGCGATCACCTTTCGCGCGGCCACGAAACCCGTCAACAAGATGGGCGAGCTTTAATTGATCGAAAGCACGCTCCACATCTTCGCGCGTTGTCGGCAAGAGAAGCGAGGCTGCATCTTTCATCAATTCAACGAGAATACCGCCGGAGCCGAAGGTCAAAGTCGGCCCAAAAAGCGGATCGCGCGTCACGCCGATGATCATTTCCGCCACCACGCCCGATTGCATCGCTTCAACCAGCACACGATCAGAAAGATGTGCAATGGCTTTTGCGGCCGCTTCAACATCGTCCCGTGTTTTCAAATTGAGCTTCACCGCGCCCGCTTCGGTTTTATGCGCGATGGTGTCGGAGACGGCCTTCACAACGACAGGAAATCCAATCCGCTCGGCGGCATGAGCGGCTTCCGCAATCGCCACCACTTCGCCTTTGGGCACTGTGAGACCAAAAGATTTCAACGCCGCTTTGCCGGTGGGTTCATCGAGCATCTGCGCGCTGTTCACATCAACGGCATGGGCCTTTTTCAATAGGCCCGCTCTGTTGCGCGCGCGCAGGGCGCCAATATCAGCCGCAAGGCGGATCGCTTCCATACATTCACTGATACCTTGCATCGGCGCGATGCTGGACGCGATCATGCGTGTGCCGACATATTCCGGCAGTGATTCAGGCATGGAGGCCACAAGCGCCGCTTTTGCGCCTGTTGTCTTTTGTGCATTCTCGAAGGCCTGCAACGTCACATCCCAACTCGAAGCATCGCAGCGATCACCACGCGGAAAATCAAGGATCAGTAAATTCATCCCGTAACCCGCGCCCAGCATCGCCGAAAAGGTTGCGGTTGAGGCGTCAAGATCGCCCCAAATATAGGTATGATAATCAAGCGGATTGGCGAGCGGCACTTTCGGTCCCAAAGCGGCAAACAATTTCGCTTCTGCCTCTTTCGGTAAATGCGGTGTCGGCAGTCCGGCATCAGATGCGAGATCGGCCACAAGCCCCGCTTCACCGCCCGAGCAACTCATGGACGACACCGTGCGACTCGCAAGCGGGCCATGCACATGCAGCAATTTCAGAGTCTCAAGAAAGGTTCCAACATCTTTGGTGCGGCCAATGCCATAGCGTTGAAACAGCGCGTCAAAGAGTTGATCAGAACCCGCAAGCGAAGACGTGTGAGACATTGTCAGCGCCGCGCCCGCTTCCGAGCGGCCTGTTTTAATCGCGACAAGCGGCACACCCTGATCAAGCGCGCGCAGGGCGGCTTTTGAAAAACGCTCGATATCATCAAGCCCTTCGATATGAAGCCCGATTGCGGTAACGCGCTGATCATCAAGCAGCGTGTCGATCATCTCGCCAAGATCGCCTTTGGCTTTATTGCCTGCCGAGATGAGATAAGCGAGCGGCAGGCTGCGTGCCTGCATGGTCAAATTCAATCCGATATTGCCCGATTGCGTGATGATGGCGACACCGCGTTCAACCGCAAGTCCGCCATGTTGGTCTGGCCACAAAGCCGCACCATCAAGATAATTCAAAAGCCCATAACAATTCGGGCCCAGTAGAGCCATATCACCAGAGGCCGCAACTAAGCGCTCTTGCGCTTCAACACCATCACCACCAACTTCCGCAAACCCTGACGCGTAACACACCGCACCACCCGCACCCATTTGCGCAAGTGCTGCGACGCTTTCAATCGTCACCTCGCGCGGCACCGCGATGAAACTGGCATCGGGCACGCCCGGAAGATCGGCAAGGCTTGCATAGGATTTGCGGCCAGCGACTTCGGATCGTTTCGGGTTCACGGGCCAAATGTCACCTTGAAAGCCGATGCGTTCACATTGACGGATCACTTCGGCCGCCTCGCGTCCGCCAATGACAGCGAGCGAGCGGGGGGAGAGGAGGCGGGCCAGGGCAGAACGGCTCATCGGGGCGATCTCGCGATAAAATGTCGGTTTCGAGAGTCTTTTTATCGCCTTAGGGCTTGAAAGGCGAGGCATCCGCGGCGACGATCATTCAACGGAATACGACATCGGGAGGGTGGAATGCCTGAAGACATACGGCAAATGCGGGTTGATCTTGCGGCGGTGTTCCGCATGGCGGCGCATTATAATTGGCATGAATCAATCGCCAATCATTTCAGTCTGGCCGTGTCGGATGATGGCAAAGAATTTCTCATGAATCCAAAATGGGCTCATTTTGATAATATCACCGCGTCATCCCTGCTTCATATTGATGCCGATAATTCTGAAACGATGAGCGGGCCCAACGCGCCTGATCCGACCGCTTGGATCATTCACGGCCATCTTCATCGCGCGGCGCCGCAAGCGCGTTGCATCCTCCATGTTCATTCGCCCTATGCAACGGCGGTTGCGACCTTAGCGGACCCAGAGATTAAGCCGATCGATCAGAACACGGCGCGTTTTTATAATCGCGTTGCCTATGATCATGACTATGGTGGATTGGCTGAAAGTGATGAAGAAGGTGCGCGCCTTGTGCGCGTGCTCGGCAATAAGTCCATCATGATGATGGGCAATCATGGCGTGTTGGTAACGGGGCCAACGGTCGCTGATGCGT
>CANGSG010000122.1 GCA_947456435.1 Hyphomicrobiales bacterium | reverse complement strand
CATTTTTACACACTTCATTACAATTTCATGATCAAAAATGTCTTATGCATCAGATCGGAAAGCTTAAGCGTCACCATTCTTGATCTTATCGGGCCTTGTCAACAAAATTCCAAGGCACGGCTAATGAGCTGATGTGAGTGGAATATGCCCGCCATTCAGTCCCTCATTTGGGCGTCTAAACGCGAGGTATCCACACGGGCGGGCGGATCTTTTGTCCCGTTGCCGCCGATTCATAGGCAGCTTCCACAAGCGCATAGGTTTTAAGATTGTCCTCGCCCGAAGTGGACGCCGGGCGTCCCGCGCGAAAGGCTTCGAGCATATGGCGGTTGGCGTGCAGCACCGCTTCTTGTGATCCATGCCAGGGCCTGCTGGTCCAGGGCAAAAGCGCGCTGCCGATTTTTTCTTCGAAGAAAATGCCCTGCGTGGTGACTTGCATGGTTTCTCCGCGGGTCACGATGATGGCGCCCTCAGTCCCTTCGATTTCGACGAGCGTTTCGGGAAAGGCATCGGGAATTTTGCGCGCGGCATAGGTTGATTCAACGAGCGAGACTGCGCCGGATGTGTGGCGCATCATAATCGTTGCGGTATCTTCTCCGGCAATGGTGGGAATACGCTTTTGCGTTTCACAGGAGAGATGATCGACCTCGCCCAAAAAGAAGCGCGCAAGATCAAGCACGTGAATGCCGACATCGAGAATGACAAGACGCTTTTCGTTCGCAAGATAGGGTTGGCCTTTGAACACGTCATAGCCCGTACGAAAACCAAGCCGTGCCCAATTCGGCGTGCCGATGGCTCCAGAATCAATCACCGAACGCACGCGGCGCATGGCTGTGCCAAATCTGAAATTCTCATGCACCGCCAGCCAAGTATTATGGCGCTTTGCAGTCTCGACAATGTCGATGCACTCGCCCCAGCTTGGCGCAAAAGGCTTTTGTACAACAGCGGCAACACCGTGTTCGGCAGCGAGTGCCGCAAGCGCCTTATGGCTGCCCATTTGCGTCGTGATGTCAACGAGATCAAGCGCCTCCGCCTGAAACATCGCCTTCGCATCGGTATAGGCTTTGGCATCAAATTGCAGCGCGGCGGCGGCCGATTTATTGGGGTCGAGATCACACACGGCCACGAGATCAGCGCCCTCCGCTTTTAGGTCGGTCCAGGCGTGAAGGTGGTTTTGGGCGTAAAACCCGCAGCCGATCAGTCCAATTCTTGTGCGTTTTTTCTCAACCATCGGCTCTATCCTGTTCATCACGGGCAATTCTAAAGGAAAGTCTATTGATATTGCCTCGGCCCGACAAGCTGATTAGGCTGATGCGTTGTAGTATGGGTTTGGTCATGCAGCGTCATGCCGTGATGATATGATCGATCCTGAGAAATGAACAATAAAAGGGTGGGGGATTATGCCGATGGCGCGGACAGTTTTGAAATCAATGGCGCGGTCCAAAAAGCCGAAATTCGGAACCTTCATCGTTGAATTTTCAACGCCGGGCATTGGCCATATTGTCAAAGCCGCCGGGTGTGAATTCGTACTCTACGACATGGAACATTCAGGCTTTGGCTTTGAAACGGCCAAACACGCCATGCGTTCTTTCGAAGCCGCGGGCGTTTCGGTCATCGCGCGTGTGCCGTCTAAGGATTATGATCAGATCGCGCGTATCGCCGATATGGGTGCGGAAGGTGTGATGCTGCCCATGGTCAATAATGCGGCCGAGGCGCGTCAGATTCTCGATTGTCTCAAATATGGCCCCGAGGGTAAGCGGGGCGTCGCGCTGGGTGTTGCGCATGATAATTATGCGATTTCAGGTGTTGTTTCCGATCGGTTGAAAGCGGCCAATAAGCGCACAACTTTGTTTTGCCAGATTGAAACCGCAGAAGGCGTTGACAATGCCGATGCGATGGCGGCGATGGATGGCGTTGATTGCCTTTGGGTCGGCCATTTTGATTTGTCGAGTTCGCTCGGCATCCCGGGCGAATTCGGTCATAAGAAATTCAAAAATGCGATTGATAAAGTCGCTGCAGCAACGCGCAAACATGGCAAGGCCTTGGGGCGTCTGGTTCCGAATGTCGAAACCGGTATTGAATATAATAAAATTGGCTTCGATTTCATTTGCTATTCGGGCGATGTCTGGCTTTTGCAATCAGCGCTTTCAAATGGCATCGAGCAATTGCGCAAATCCTGTGTCACTAAAAAATAGGCACGATGATCGGGTGTCGGGTAGTAGAGCGCGCTGTCTATCGTAAGGCTTATGGCTCTGCGGCGTGCAACTTAAAGCGTGTTTGTTATAGGCGTTGATTTCGAATTTCTTTGAGCATGTACATTCACGATGCGCGTTTGATGCGAAAAGAAATCAGGGCGGCCGTCCAAGGCTGGTGAAGAAGGGGAGATGACATTATGGTTTTGGAACCATCCCGCGCGATTTGTTTGTTTGGCACAGAAGAGCCTGTCGAGCAGCCGCGCATTCTCAAAGCGGGGCCCCTGTCAGCGGAATTTGAATCCGGCAATTTGCGCTATATCAAATTTCACGGCGTCGAAATGATCCGCGCGCTTTCTTATATTGTGCGTGATAAAAACTGGGGCACCTATAATCCGCGCCTTTCCGCGCTCAAGATCGACGAGTCAGCTGAGCGCTTTGTCGTGTCTTATGATGCGGAAGCGGGCGACGACACGCAAAGATTCACTTATTCCGCAACCATCACAGGATCGTCTGACGGCTCGTTACGCTTTGAAGGCACCGGCACCGCGCTCACCGATTTTCTCACCAATCGGACGGGCTTTGTGGTGCTTCATCCGATTGAAGGCGTGGCCGGTTCGCCTGCAACGGTTGAACATGTTGATGGTCGTGTTGTTGAAACGCATTTTCCCAGCCTGATTGATCCTGTTCAGCCGATGATGAATTTGCGCGCCATCACGCATGGCTTTGCATCGGGCGCCAAAGTGCGCTGCCTGATGGAAGGCGATACGTTTGAAATGGAAGATCAACGCAATTGGACAGACGCGTCCTATAAAACCTATGTGCGGCCGCTCGCTCTGCCTTGGCCTTACACACTCGCGAAGGGCGAGACGATTGTTCAGTCGGTCTCCTTGTCGGTTACAGGCGCGGTTCAGTCTTTGTCGGGTGATGCGGCATCGCCGATCGCCATCAAACTTGGCGCGGAGCACGGAACGGTTCCGCCTTTGGGAGTCGCCCTCGATCCGGATGATTGCGCCGATGTGGCGTCTCATCTGGCGTTGTTCAAAGCGGTCGGCGCGCGGCATGTGATTTGTCATTACGACCCGAGTCGCGGGCATGATCGCGCCACGCTCACCAAACAGGTTGAACTGGCGCGCAGTTTGGGCGCGGCACCTTGGCTTGAAGCAATTGTCACCCGTATCGAGGGCTGGGAGGAGGATATCGCAGCTCTCGGCGCGCTTGTTGATGCCTTGGGTCGTCCGTTCCCCGTGGTCATGCTTTCACCGGCCCCTGATTTGAAATGCACATTGCCGGGTTCGGTCTGGCCGCCATGCCCGCCTGCGAAAGAGCTGTTTGAGGAGGCGCGAAAAGCCTTTGGCGCCGCGCGCTTGGCGGGGGGCATGTTCAGCTATTTCACGGAGCTAAACCGCAAGCGCCCGCCTTTGGATGCGCTTGATCTTGTGAGCTTTACGACCTCCGCCATGGTTCATGCGGGAGATGACCGATCGGTGACCGAAAGCCTCGAAGCGATTCCGCATATTGCCCGCAGTGTCAGCGCCTTGGTGGGTGCGCGGCCTTGGGCAGTGGGGCCCAGTGCCATCGGCATGCGCGACAATCCCTATGGCGCTGAAGTGGCCAAGAACCCGAATGATATTCGCCAGGCCATGAACCGCAATGATCCACGCCAGCGCGGCTTGCTGGCTGCCGCTTTCGACATTGGGTATTTCGCCCATATGGCCTATGGCGGGGCCTCTGCCATTGCTCTGGGCGGCCTTGCTGGTCCGTTTGGCTGCGTGCGCGATCAAACGCCGTGGCCGCAACCTTATTACGATCACGCGGACGGGGTGTTTCCCGTCTATCATGCGCGGCGGGCGCTCGGCGCGCTTGCGGGCGCGCGCTTGCATCATGTGACGAGTTCAAAGCCGCGCGATGTGATGGGCATCGCTGCCAAAACCGCGGGCGGCCTTGAGATGCTCTTGGCCAATCTCACGGGCGAGCCGCAAGAGATCACACTGTCCGGTATGTCGGATGACTTTCATCTCTCACAGCTCGACGCGGCGCATTTCGTCACCGCCGCGCAAAAGCCGGACTTCCTCGAAACCCACGCATATGCGGCGCGAGGGGCGATCACGCTTGATGCCTATGCGGTGGCACGCATCCGGTCGGCCTGATCTTGTGTCTGTTCGGACCTCGATCGTGAAGGGGAGAGCCAATTCGCCGGTATTTTAATCAAATTGTCCTGTTGGTTTTCATCACATTCTCAAATCTCGATGCTTGAGTGCTCGCCGAGGCGCAGAAACGCCGGTGCGGGTCTCATAGCGGGGCCCGTCCTTCCAGAAAGGGAGCGACGATATGAGTATGGAACAACAGGCCTATGGGGGGCTCACTCATCCGGCAGAGACCTATGCGGAACAGGTCCATGCCGCTGACATTTATTCTGCGGCCACGGCTCCTGCCGCGCGCGGGCAGGCGGAGGAGGCGCCGAGCGCTGAAATCGACGCGCTGATGGCGCGGGGCATCAGTGCGGCCGTGGGGTTGGGGCGCGCGCCCGACCGGATTGAGGCGCATTGCTGGTTCAACATCGCCGCGGCGCGCGGCTCCCGCTACGCGATGCGCATGCGGCAGGAACTCGCCCAGGAGATGACGCCGGACGAAATTGCCCACGCCCAACGCCGCGCGCGGGCCTATCTCGCCCCGAAATCAAGCGCCGCGGCATGAAAAAAGAAGCGCCGCGGCATGAAAAAAGAATCGCCGCGGCTTAAGAATAGGAGCGCTGCGGCATGAAAAGTGACGCGCCGCGGCTTAAGGAAAGATGCGCCGCGGTATGAGCGTCAAGGCCTCAAGGCCAAAAGCGAACTTTCCCCTGTCGCGACGGGCCGGCTTTGCCTTTGCGGCTTGCCAAAGCTCAGCAAACTGGGGCATATCGCGTCCAACGGAGACGTGGCCGAGAGGCTGAAGGCACTCGTTTGCTAAATGAGCATACCCAGAAATGGGTATCGTGGGTTCGAATCCCACCGTCTCCGCCAACTTAAGCACCTTCGGTGGGATGCCACATGCGTCTACGAAGCGAGCGCCGATTTCCTGTTCCAATTAGCCCGGTCCAGCGTTAGGTTTCTGCGATGGGATATTCGGTTTTCATGCACCGGTCTGACTCTATTTACGACGACAGTCCGTCGGAGCAATATCAATTTCCTAGACAATATCTCTCCCGTGCCCAAGAGAGTATCGGAGATTGGGTCGTCTATCTCGAACCCACGAAAGTTTCGAATTCGCGAGGCTATTTTGGGATCGCACGCGTTCAACAAATTATTGCAGATCCTAAAGCGGTCGATATGTATATTGCAGTTATCGAGCCAGGATCGTACCTCGAATTTGTAAGATCTGTGCCATTTCGAGATGGATCAACACCGATTGAGCGCGGCTTATTGAATGAACATCAAAAAATTTCGGGGCGCGCGCAATCCGCGATTCGACCAATTTCGCCGCAAGATTTTCAAAGAATTATTGAAGCCGGATTAGAAGATCATGAACCGCTTCTT
>CANGSG010000121.1 GCA_947456435.1 Hyphomicrobiales bacterium | reverse complement strand
GTTAAAATCGACCGATGCTAAAAAACTCGCTGAAGAGATGCGGTCAGGCACAAATTTTAAAACCGTGATCGGCGAGATCTCTTTTGATAAACAAGGCGATCGTGCGCGCTCGGATTACACAATCTTCACATGGAAAAAAGCCGGCGAGAAATTGATGTTTTCAGAACTGCCTTAAGCGCTATTTTTCACGAACAGACATAAATCAAACAACGAACTCAGCCCAATTTTCCTAAAGCCGGAAATGTTTCAATCAGCCAGAAAGAGACGATGTTCATAGAGCCCGTCAAAAAGGCAATGCCTGTGATCACCAGCAAAAGCCCCATCGCCTTTTCCACTTTACCGAGATGAGCGCGAAAGCGGCGTATAAACGTCACCGCATGTTCCATCGCAAAGGCAGCGAGAATAAAGGGAATGCCAAGCCCGAGCGAATAGACGGCTAACAAAGATGCTCCACGACCCACGCTATCTTCTGATCCGGCAACCGCGAGAATAGCCGCGAGCACGGGACCAATGCAGGGCGTCCACCCGAATGCAAATGCCACACCCATGATATAGGCACCAAGCGGGCCTGCAGGTTTTTCAACCTGCAGTCTTTTCTCGCGAAACAACAAACCAATGCGAAATACGCCGACGAAATGAAGCCCCATCGCGATAATCACGATACCCGCCGCAATCGAAAGGAGATCGATATAGGCTCTGAGGACTTGACCAAAAACAGACGCCGTTGCCCCGAGCAACACAAAGACCGTTGAAAAGCCGAGCACAAACAAAAACGCGACAAGCGGCACATCACGCCGCACACGGCGCTCGCCGCCCGCAGCAAAATCTTCAATCGCTGTTCCCGCCATGAAGGACAGATATGGCGGTACAAGCGGCAAAACGCAGGGGCTCAAAAAGGAAACGAGCCCCGCAAACGCAGCCATCGGATAGGAAACATCGGTCATGAAGGAGTGATAGGGCGACGATCCGTATCAGGCAAGGCTTGCGCAGTTCGGCGCGCTGCGTCACTCTCTCGCGCCATGAAAAATCTCATAACCCAGAAAAACCTGATCACGGATGTCGCCGGCCTCAAAATCGGCGAGGCCCATGACAAAGCCGCTGCAACCGGCGTGACCGCGATTATCTTTGATCGCCCGTCTGTTGCCTCCATTGCCATACTCGGCGGCGCGCCGGGCCTTCGCGACACAGCGCTGCTTGAACCGGAAATGACAGTTGATCACGTTGATGCGATCCTTCTCTCCGGTGGCTCTGCTTTCGGTCTTGATGCAGCCGGTGGCGCCATGGCGGCCTTGAAAGAAGATGGGCGTGGCTTTGAAGTGGGCCCCGCGCGCGTGCCGATTGTGCCGCAAGCCATCCTGTTTGACCTCTTGAATGGCGGCAACAAAGACTGGGGTCGAATGCCGCCCTATTGGGAGCTCGGCTATCGTGCCACAAAATCCGCTTCGCTTGATGTCGCTCTCGGCAATGCCGGTGCCGGCTATGGCGCAACGACAGCAACACTCAAAGGCGGGCTTGGCTCAACAAGCGCGACTACCCCTTCCGGCTTCACAGTCGGCGCCATTGTTGCGGTCAATGCTGTGGGCTCTGCCACGATGGGCGATGATCCTTATTTCTGGGCTGCCCCATTTGAACGTCAGAATGAATTTGGCGGGCTTGGCTTACCCGGAACAATGTCTGAGGACTTGTTGCGCCCGCGTCTCAAAGGCGCAGCGCAACGCGCCAATACCGTCATAGCTTGCATCGCGACTGATGCCGTTCTTACGAAAGCCGATTGCAAAAGGGTAGCACTTGCGGCGCATGATGGAATGGCCCGCGCGCTTCGCCCCGCGCATACACCGATGGATGGCGATACGGTCTTTGCCGCCGCTACAGGAACAAAACCCCTCACAAAAGGCGTCGTTGATCTTACGGAAATCTGTGTCGCGGCAGCGGATGTTCTCGCGCGCGCGATTGCTCGCGGCGTTTATGAAGCGGAGACGCTGCCTTTTGATAAGGCCTTACCGAGTTGGAAAGACAGATTTTCCAACTTCAAAAGCTAATCGCTCACAAAGAGAAATTAAAACCGATCGACGCGATAGGGCGTTGGATCGGTAAAGGGTTCTTCGCCCGCAATCATCTCAGCAATCAAACGGCCTGTGACAGCTGACATCGTCAAACCGTGATGCGCGTGGCCGAAGGCGAACCACATGCCTTTATGCTGCGGCGCTTTGCCAATGAAGGGCAACATATCAGCGGTGCAGGGACGTGATCCCATCCAAGGCTGCGGATCACGACGCGCGGCCAACGGAAAAAATTTACGCGCTTTGGGTTCTAGTTTTTCCAATTGCACGGGCGTGGGTTTGGCATCGCGATGCGCAAATTCAGCACCCGTCGTTAACCGCACACCATTCGCCATTGGCGCGAGAACATAAGAATTGTCAGCGTCATATACTGTGTGATTAAGAACGGCGTTGCCGGTTGTGGCATAATGCATGTGATAGCCGCGCTTCACACCCATCGGCAGATCATACCCAAAGCGTTTGACGAAGTCTTGCGCCCAAGGCCCCAAAGCAATCACAACATCTTTTGCACGCAATGATCCACCGGGCGTGTCAATAATCCAAAACGCCCCATCTCGACGCAAACTATTCGCATCACCATGAAGATAGGCACCGCCGCGCGTTTCAAATAAAGTACGATACGCGCGTGATAGTCCTTGCGGATCGGAGACATTCGCCGGATCTTTGTAATGCACAGCACCAATCACACCATCGCCCAGATGCGGTTCACGTTCAGCAAGCGCTGCGCGATTAAGAAACTCAGCGGTTACACCAAAGGCTTTTAATTTTTCAGCATCGGCGACGGCCGCTCGTCCCTTGGCTTCACTGCGCCAGGCTTTAATCCACCCCGTGCGACGAATAAGGGCCTCGGCACCGGCCGCAGCAATCAATGGCTCATGTTCTGAGAGGCAATTCTCGATGAGAGGACGCGCGCCCGCAATCGCGCGCTTGTAACGCTCAGGCTCTGAATTCCACCAATAGCGCGCGAGCCAGGGCGCAACGGTCAAGAGCGCGTTGATATGATAATGCGCATCTGTGCGCACATTAAACGCATAACCAATCAGCTCGCCAAGGTCGCGTGGAAACGCATAAGGCAAGAAAGAGGCGCGCTCGATGATACCGGCATTACCAAAGCTCGTTTGCGAGCCGGCTTCGACCCGATCGATCAGGGCAACGCCCTTACCTTTTTCCTGCACCTTAAGGGCCACGCCGAGGCCCACAATCCCTGCCCCCAGCACCGCCACATCGAGATCACGCCCAGCCATAAGCAACCACTCCCCTTTGAGACGTCTTGTGGCAAAGTGAAGTCAGCTGGGCAAGCGGTCACCGCCTCAAAACCCCTTTCCCCGGGGACATATAAGCCCGCGCATTGTGTCGCAGGCAGGTCGGTGGTATCGGGCCCCTATGTCACGCCCGATAACGATCATCCCCTCGATTCTGGCTGCGGATTACGCCCGTCTTGGCGACGAAGTGGCGGCCGTTGATCGCGCAGGCGGCGACCGCTTGCACCTCGATATGATCGACGGGCATATCTACAAAAATATGAGCTTCGGGCCGAATATGTTTCAGGCCTTGCGACCCTATACAACCAAGCCCTTCGATGTTCATCTGATGGCGACACCGGCGCATGACTGGATTGAGCCTTTGAAGAAGGCTGGTTGCGACCGGATACTCATTCATGTCGGCCTCGAAAATGATCTTTCCGGTCTCATCCGTTTAGTTAAAACCTATGGCATGAGCGTTGGTCTTGTGTTGACGCGCCATGATGAAGCCGAGAGCGTTGTGCCGCATCTTAGTGATGTTGCCCTCATCAATGTCATGACTGTTGATCCCGGCTTTGGCGGGCAAATGTTTCTGGATGCCATGATGCCTAAAGTGACACGCGTCAGAGAATTGATTGGTGATAAGCCCATTGAACTTTCCGTTGATGGCGGCATAACACCTGTAACCGCGCCGCTTGCCGCGCGTGCCGGTGCTGATAGTTTCGTGGCCGGTACCGCCATTTTCAAATCACCATTAAAAGATTATGCCTCGGCCATCACGGCTTTGCGTGATGCCGTTCAGTCCGCTTTATTAAAGACACCGGAGACCGTCTGATGATCCCTCGTTATAGCCGCCCCGAGATGGTTGCCATCTGGTCGCCCGAAACTAAATTCCGCATTTGGTTCGAAATTGAAGCGCATGCTTGTGATGCGATGGCCGAACTCGGTGTTATTCCGAAATCTGCTGCCAAAACGATTTGGGAAAAAGGCGGCGCGGCAAAATTCGACGTCGAAAAAATCGATGCGATTGAACGCGAAGTTAAACATGATGTGATTGCGTTTCTAACCCATCTTGCCGAATTCATTGGCGATGATGCGCGCTTCGTGCATCAAGGCATGACCTCATCCGATGTGCTCGATACAACGCTTGCGATTCAGATGGCGCGCGCTGCTGATCTCTTGCTCAAAGACATTGATGATCTCTTGGCCGCCCTTAAGCGCCGCGCTTTCGAACACAAGATGACGCCGACAATTGGCCGCTCGCATGGAATTCACGCGGAGCCTGTGACCTTCGGTTTGAAGCTTGCCACTGCTTATGCTGAATTCATGCGCTGCCGCGAGCGTTTGGTTGCTGCACGCAAAGACATCGCCACCTGTGCGATTTCTGGAGCGGTCGGCACATTCGCCAATATCGATCCGCGTGTAGAAGAACACGTCGCGGCAAAGCTCGGCCTCAGTGTCGAGCCTGTTTCAACGCAAGTAATTCCGCGCGATCGTCATGCGATGTTCTTTGCAACGCTCGGTGTGATCGCCTCATCGATTGAACGCCTTGCCACGGAAATTCGTCATCTCCAACGCTCGGAAGTGTTGGAAGCGGAAGAATATTTCTCGCCGGGTCAAAAAGGCTCGTCGGCGATGCCGCATAAGCGCAATCCGGTGCTCACCGAAAATCTCACGGGCCTTGCGCGCATCGTACGCGCGGCCGTAACGCCGGCGCTTGAAAATGTCGCGTTGTGGCACGAGCGCGATATTTCACACTCCTCCGTCGAGCGCATGTTTGGACCCGATGCCACCGTGACGCTTGATTTCGCGCTCGCGCGTTTGACGAATGTCATCGACAAGCTCGTTGTCTATCCAGAAAATATGCAAAAAAATCTTGATCGCCTCGGCGGTCTTGTTCATTCGCAACGCGTGCTTCTGGCGCTCACACAAAAAGGCGTGAGCCGAGAGGACTCCTATCGCCTCGTGCAACGCAACGCGATGCCGGTGTGGCGCGGTGAAGGCGATTTCAAAACGCTTTTGAAAGCTGATCCGGATGTCTCATCGAAACTTTCATCCCACGACATCGATGAGCTTTTTGATCTTGGCTATCACTTCAAACATGTCGATACGATTTTCAAACGCGTGTTTGGAACGGTTTAGACGGGTGTAATGATCGCCCATTTTGCCTTTGCGCCCTCTCGCATTAGAGTGAACCAACAAAAAAGGGGAGCGTGGGCATTATGGGTAAGCTTGAGGGCAAAACGGTCTGGATTACAGGCGCGGGCAGCGGCATTGGGGAAGCGACTGCTTATTTAATGGCCAGAGAAGGCGCCACGGTTGTGCTGACCGGTCGCCGTAAAGAGGCGCTTGAAACGGTTGCAAATGCCATCACCAAAGCGGGTGGCAAAGCGATCGTGGAGCCCGGCGATGTGATGGACAAAACCATGGCACCTGCCGTTGTTGAGCGCATCATCAAAGCCAC
>CANGSG010000120.1 GCA_947456435.1 Hyphomicrobiales bacterium | reverse complement strand
TCGGTGACCTGGAGTGTCGACGCATTGGCAACAACGCGACGAATGTCACTCGCCGATACAGGATTGGCTACTATACCAACTAAAGGTGACATAAGGGTCCTTAAGCTACGATCGTTCCAATCAATTCAGTTTCTTAGCACCATACTGACGCGGCGAAGCTATCAACCGCTAAAGCAAGCGATATGCCACCCCCTTCCAAAGGAGATTTTCTCTTTAAATCTGAAGGATATGACCCTAGAGGCGCCAGCATGTTCCGCGTCGATTGCGAAGAAATTGCCGCATCTGTGCAACAGGTGTTGCAACACCTGTTGCATTTGATCAAACTGGGCACTTGCAAAATTTTTTATCAATTGTCGCGCGATACGGACGCGGCTTCGCTTGTCCTGTATTCCTGCAATTGTGCCATTTTTGGCGTTTTTTACGAAGCGGGCCGTTGGCGCTTTTCGAAACTCATCCGATTTCACTGGAAATTGGCCGGACTCCGCGCGTGTCAACCGTTCCGATGCGCCAAAGTGTCAAGCAAAGCCTTCGCAATCAGGCAAAAAATGTTCGTGACTCAAACAAATTCTTATTTCATGGTGAGCGTCGTACTAAGTGGCCCCCTTGAGTGAGGAGGTCCACAGGACAGCACATACCGGCCTGTATATCGGGGGGGACGCATGCTGGTTCGTTCGTCACATGAAGTTGGAACAGCCAAATCGGCTGGCGAACATATCAATGAGATTGAGCTTGTCGCGCTCGGCGGGTCCACGCCGCGTGATTCCGCCGTTGTAAAATCATGGCTGCGTTGCCTGAATGAATATGGACTCGATCCGTCACGTGCGCAGGAAGCTTATATTGTTCCGCATCATCAATTGAAGGAACATCAAGAGCAGGCATCTGAAATTATTCGAATTGGCAAATTTGGATTAGAAAATCTATTCCATCATGTTGCCAGTCAAAATTATGTTTTATTGCTTTCAGACGCAAAAGGCGTGACCGTCGAGTTTCTCGGCGATCCAACCTTCAACAATCATTTGCGAAAGGCCGGTCTTTATCTCGGTTCAGAATGGTCTGAATATCGAGCGGGTACATGCGCTGTTGGTTCATGCCTCGTATCGCGAGAGCCCGTCGTCATTCACCAAGATGATCATTTTGATACTAGCCATATCGGCCTGACCTGCACAGCGGCACCCATCTTTGATACTTTGGGTGACATAACGGCGGTACTTGATATCTCGCAATTGCGTTCACCAACTGAAAAAGTTAGTCAAAGTCTTGCGCTTCATCTTGTTACCGCAACCGCGCGCAGGATCGAGCTGGCAAATTTGATCGCGCGCTCGCGGCATAATTGGATCTTGCGTCTTTCGCGTTCACCAGACTTTATTGATGTTGAGCCTGATGCTGCGATAACGATCGACTCACACGGTAAAATTTCAGGTATGACGCATGGGGGCCTCGCGGCTTTGGCTCAATCCGTTCATATCCGCGATCTTGATACGATGCGCATGATTGGACAACCGATCTCGAACTATTTTGACATCGATTTGAACAGCCTTCCGCGATTCATGCGCGATCAGCCTGCGGGTCAGCGCTTTGTTCGTTTGCCAAATGGTACGGTCTTATTCGCAAGTTCGAGTGCTCCAACGACAAGCTATCGAAGCCCATCTTATGTGGAGCCCGTCAATAAAACATCCGAATCATTGCGGAAATTGTCTCATGGCGATGCGACAATGGAAGTTCTTCAAACCAAAGCCGCACGATTGGCACGTCGGGATATTCCTATACTTATTCAAGGCGAAACCGGTGTCGGCAAAGAATATCTCGCGCGCGCTATTCATGAGTCGAGTGATGTAAAAGGTGCATTCATTGCTGTTAACTGCGCCGCCATTCCCGAACAACTCATTGAATCAGAATTATTCGGTTACTCGCCGGGTGCCTTCACCGGCGCACTGACAAAGGGCAAGCAGGGATTGATTGAAGCGGCGAATGGGGGAACTTTATTTCTCGATGAAATTGGTGACATGCCACTTTCACTGCAAAGTCGTTTATTGCGTGTTCTCTCGGAGCAAGAGATCACCCCGATCGGATCGCTGAAAGCGAAGCCCGTTATATTCCGGTTGCTTTCCGCTTCGCATCGACAGCTTGATGTCTCTGTGGCGGAAGGTAAATTCCGTGAAGATCTCTATTATCGCCTCAATGCCGCGACCTTATGCCTGCCGCCCTTGCGCGATCGTACCGATTTTGATCCCCTCGTCGATTCTATTCTTGATCGGTTGCTTGGTGAGCCGCATGGTGTGCGGCGCCTTCTTCCCGAGACCCGTGCCGCACTCAAGCGTCATTCATGGCCCGGTAATATCCGTGAATTGATGAATGTCCTGCGCCTCGCGCTGATTATGAGTGAAGGCAAATCAATCACTTTGGATTGTCTGCCCGATAACTTGAAGACACCAAAATTACCCAAAACGAAAAGCGATATGGTTTCCGCGCATGTGCCTGAGCCGCTTGATGATCGCGCTGATAGTCCTTTGAAGCTCGCCCTTGATGATTGCAATGGTAATATAACTGAATTGGCGCGTCGTCTTGGCGTTAATCGATCCACCGTTCATCGTCGAATTAATCGTGAAGGCATTGTCTTACAGCGGCGACGCATCTGATGCATTGACGATAAATATGATGCAACACTGTTGCACCACCTGTTGCCGATATTCAATTTTATCTGCAACAGAACGCTGCGTGATTTTGCATTTGATCGAGTTCAAGTCACTGAAAATCAATAAATAATTCAAAAATTGAAAACGATGGCATATGTCTTGCTTCACTTAGTGAAGTTGATCGTGACGTTGATCGTGACGTTTTGCGTTCAACCGTTGATAAGAGTGCATACAACAAATTTGAAGGCTATCGGGGGAGGGGCGAAAGCACCTGATTAGGAGGTGAATATCGTTTGCTTGTTGCAACGACGCAGGTAGAGAAAATCATCGTTTGTTGCAAGCGGGTTCAAAAAATCTGTGAATGTTTCTTCCAAGCGCCTGGTGCCATCTAACTTTTTTAAATGATGCAGTTTTCATGAACGCAACTGTTAAAAAGTGGGGAAAACATGTCCAAGAACGACTTAAACATAATTAAGCCTTCACGCCGTGAATTTCTGAAGGCCACATCTGCACTGGCTACCGCTCCGGCTTTCGCCGGAATCGGAAATTTTATGGTGGCGCCCCAGGCTTTTGCCGGCACGGGATTGGCTCCTGGCATGACTTATGGCCCTACGGGCTTCGAAGGATGTGAGCGTTTCCAATACAACAATACAATGTCGGAAGGGCGCGCACTTGAAGGTGCGAAGGCACTCAAAAACAAGCCTGAGAAATTGACCATCCTGTTGACCGATGGTGCGATCGGTCAAATCACCGAACCCTTCCCTGTTGGAAAGATTGGAAAGTTCGATTTCCCTGCTAAGGGCGCGCCATCCGTGAAGGAAATCTGGGAGCGCGAAACAGGTATCAAGCTCGATATCATTGGTGCGCCAGCTGGCGACATCTTCAAGAAGGTCATGCAGGACATCACCACGGGTGGTGGCCAGTTTGATATCTATACAGGCCCATGGAACTCAACGGGTGACGTTGTCGCTTCAAATGGTGCGGTCAATTGCGATGAGTGGGTCAAAAAATACCAACCCGATTGGGGCGATCCCGAGCGTGGCATGCCGACGCCTGAAATGGAGAAGCTCGTCTTTACCTACGCGGGTAAACACTATTGCTTCTCGATCGATGGTGACTATCAGACGTGGTATTATCTCAAGGGTATCACAGACAAGCCGGAAGTGCAGAAGGCTTTTGCTGATAAATATGGCACGCCGCTCAAGACACCTGATACGTGGGATGAAGTTGATCGCTTGTCGGAATTCTTCACCGGCAAGGATTATGGTTACGGCAAAATGTATGGCAATGGTAATCTCATGAGCCCATTCTGGGGTCTTGCGACCTTCTATAGCCGCTTTGCCTCGATGGACTTCCCCAACCACTATTTCTTTGATGAGAGCGGCAAGCCAAACCTCGCCAGCGACCTTGGCATTAAATGCGCTGAAGAGCACGTTAACAGCTTCAAATGGTCGCCTCCTGATGCACTCACCTACACATTCGCAGAAATGTATGCGTCTGTTTGGAATATGCAGTCCTTCCAGACGGCCTGCTATACAAATATTGCGAAATTCGGTGATGGCTTCAAAACGGACGGCTCGCCCAAGAGCAAGGCGACGGGTCAGATCGCATCACATCTGCCTGTTGGTCGTAAATTCGGTGATAAAATCAACCGTCGCTCGGTCATTTACTACAACATCACCGGTTGGGTCTCCTCAAAGAGCAAGGCACAGGAAGCCGCCTATCTCTTCCTGCAATTCCTGACTTCGACGCGTACCTATACGTGGATGGCGGGCAATCCTGGTGGTTACTTCGATCCGCACTTCAAGTCGGACTTCAAAGAGCCGCTCGTTGCTGCGACCTATCAAGACTACGCCATGGAGACGATCCCGGCAACGATCGGTCGTTCGGCGCCTACGATTAACTTCGCGGGCCAGACGGCGCTCGACACATCGCTTGACGAAGAGTTGCAGGCGGCTTTGACCGGTCAGAAAACGGCCAAAGAAGCGATGAAGTCGGCCCAGAAAAAATGGGAGAACATCATCAAGAAGCAGGAAAAGAACGGCATTCTTGACGCCATCGCGGCTAGCCGCAAAACTTGGCCGCAAGGTGCTGATCCCGCTTGATCAGTCTATGATCTGAAAATTGAGGGCCGCTTTTGCTTCTTTGAAAGCGGCCCTTTCGCCTCTCAACATCTGGGGGTTCGGAATGAAGCCGACCTGGTCATCACTTTTCATCAAATATTTCTTTATCCTTCTCGCGGTTGCCGTGGTCCTTTATCCATTGATCTGGATGGTCACGATGGCGTTTAAACCCTACCCGGAATGGACCACCGTTCAAGGTTTGACCTGGTTACCAAAGGACCCGACGCTTCAAAATTTTGAATTTCTGTTTTTTGGTCACGCCAATGGTTTGGTGGTCACACTTGATCGCACGGTCGTTATGCCGATGATTTCAAGTCTTGTGACTTCGACGCTCGGGACAGCCATTGCCGTCATCTGTGGTACGCTTTCGTCCTATGCCGTTGTGCGCTTTGGACAAGCGCCATCAATGCCTTTGTCAATCTTGCAATTACGTCTCTTTCCGCCTTTGGCCGTCATGATTCCGGTTATGGTGATGTGGGCGTTTATGGGGGCCATCGATACGTGGTGGGGCTTATCGATCATTTATGGAATCGTAACTCTGCCTTTTGGCTTCTGGCTCATGAAAACCTTTTTTGAGGAAGTGCCGATTGAAATCGAAGAGGCTGCACGTGTGGCTGGCTCAAGCCGCTTCCGCGTATTTTGGAAAATAACTTTGCCGATTGTAAAGCCCGGCCTCGCGACATGTGTTCTCTTTGTCTTTATTATGAACTGGTCTGATTATCTCTTGGCCTTGCTTCTCACGCAAAAAGAATGGGTGACTCTGCCCGTCTATATGTCGACGCTTTCAGCAGCGATGAGTGGACAAATGTACGGCATGAAAGCCGCACTCGGTATTCTTGCAGCTGTGCCACCTGTAGTCTTTGGCCTTCTTATTCAAAAGCATCTTGTTCGAGGCTTGACTTTCGGAGCACTAAAACAATGAGCGTCCCTGATCATTCATCTGCACCGTTAGGTTATTGGGCGAGCGTTGCACGAAGCGAACAGAAACTCGGCTTCTGGTTTATTCTGCCGACTTTTCTTCTATTGCTCTTCATCGTCGTTTTCCCCTTTATCATG
>CANGSG010000119.1 GCA_947456435.1 Hyphomicrobiales bacterium | reverse complement strand
GTCGAATTGGCTCGCAAGTGACTTACGGGTTGTATCGACGAAAGCGGTGCCGCCTGCGGCAACGGCCGTTCCTTCAACGGTTTTTGAGCCGAGCAGTTTTTGCAGATTGGTATCAGTGTCATCCGATTCCAAATCAACGGTTTGACCTGAGGACGATGTAATCTGCAGATTTCCACCAACAAGTGCTGCACGAATGGATGTGCCCGACCCTTTGGGGTTCAGTGTCGTGTTTCCATTGATACCGTCGATTATATCTTGCACGGTCGTGTCGGCGTCCAGGGTCACAACATCGACAGCCGTTCCGCCATCGACCGCGAGCTGTATTTTTTTGCCGGAAGCCATGCCGACATCGCCAACAACTTCGGCATCGGACTTAAGCGGCGTTGTCAAAGTGCCAGTTAACGTATTGTTCTGACCAGCTTGGCTTGCTTTACCGACAAGGCCTTGAGCGCCCTGTATGAGGGATTTGATTGAGTCCATACCCTTTGAGGTTGTCTGGAGAACTTGTGAAGCCTGGTTCATGTCGTCGAGCAGGCTTTGCAGATTGCTCGCGCGGCTTGAAAGGCTTGCTGCCCGGAAATAGCTGTTCGGGTTATCAAGCGCCGACCCCACGCGTTTGCCTGTGGCAAGGCGAAGCTGTGATTGTTGAACGGCTTGCTGGTTCTGTTGCAGCGTATAGAGAGCGCCGCGCATACTGTTAGAAAGTGAGATAGCCATCGTGTCGAAACCTTCTGGTTGTTGCAGGAAGATCGAGCGCTTCTGCGCCGATCAACAACCGTCCTAAGACACTCGCCTAAAAATATAGTGCTGAGAATTGTTACAATTTTAGATTGTAAAGTTGGTCTCTTTTGGATGCGTCAATAAGAGCGGAGACATACAATTTTTATGCAACTTTTAGTTGCAATTAGAAATAGAAAAAAGGCCTCTGTTGAGAGGCCTTTTCGCTAGATTGGTTAAACTGATCGTTAGCTGAAAATGCGGATCGCACTTTGCAACGTAATCCAAACGCCCCAGAGGATCGGAATGCCTACAGCGATCCAAGCCAGAGCGGCTCTTTGATCGAGACCGCCTTTGCCAATACCGAACGAGCCGCCTTGTGACGATGAGGAGGCTTGTGCATGTAAGGTACGTAATTCAGCTTCACTCATGAACCATTTTTTCGCGACAGGTTTCACGAACATATTGGCGATGAAGCCGAGGATCAAAAGTCCCGCAAGAATATACAAGGTGAAATCATAAAGCTTATCAGCGGATACGCCGGCCGCTTTATTGAATTCACGAATGTAATTGACAACAACAGGTCCGATGATTCCCGCTGTTGACCAAGCCGTGAGCAAACGTCCGTGGATCGCGCCGACAAATTGCGTTCCAAACATGTCAGCCAGATAAGCGGGAATTGTTGCGAAGCCGCCGCCATACATTGAAAGAATGATGCAGAAGGCACCAACGAACAAAGTCTTTGATCCCATATGGGCAAAGCTCGGCGCGGAAGCATAGAGCACGATTCCGAGGAGGAAGAACGTATAATAAGTTCTTTTTCTTCCTATGAGGTCCGAGAGGGATGCCCAGAAAAAGCGACCAGCAATATTGAAGAGCGATAAGAGCCCCGCGAAGCCTGCTGCAATGCCCGCAATGGCCGTCTTCTGGCTGGCATCAAGGGCCGCAAATCCGATCTCTGGTTTGCCGATTAAGGCGCCGCCGAAGATTTCTTGAAGCATCGGAGACGCCATGCCGAGCACGCCGATCCCTGCTGAAACGTTCAAACAGAGGACAGCCCAGATCAACCAAAATTGCGGTGTCTTATGCGCATTCTTCAAATGCACATGCCCTGTTGTAATCATCGCATCAGCGTCGGCAGAGGGGGGTGTCCACCCGTCAGGCCGCCAACCCGTAGGCGGGAGGCGATAACCGAAGGCACCCGCCAACATGAATACGGAATATATGGCTGCCATCACGAGGAAGGTTTCAAATACACCGACTGAAGTCGCACTCTTAAATCCCGTAACAGGGAAATAAGCGAAGGCGCCTTTCCACTCGAATATGTTGCCGCCATTCATGAGCAAATTGGCGAGGGGAGAGCCGATCATCGCACCACCGCCAAAGCCCATGATGGCCATGCCAGTTGCCATGCCGCGGCGATCCGGAAACCACTTCACAAGTGTAGAGACAGGCGAGATATAGCCAAGACCCAAACCAATGCCGCCAATGACACCGGAGCCTAACCACATCAGCCAGAGTTGATGCGTCGAAACGCCGATCGCTGAGATAACAAGGCCTCCGCACCAGCAAAGGGTTGAAACAACACCCGCTTTGCGCGGGCCTTCGCGCTCGAGCCATCCGCCCCATATCGCTGCTGAAGACCCCAGCAACACAAAGAACAGAGTATACATCCAACCGAGTTCTGCGACTTTCCAATCGCACACCGTAGTGAAGAGCGCATTCCAAATGCCGGCATCGGCCGGGCAGACGAAGGGTTTTGTAATGCCGATGGCTTGCGAGAGCGGCAACCAGAACACGGAGAAGCCATAAGCCATGCCGATACATAAATGGATCGCCAATGCGGCTGGAGGAACAAGCCACCGGTTAAACCCGGGTTTGGCAATGATACGGCTGCGATCAAGCAGGCCTGCTTGGACTTGAGTGTCTGTTGTCATTGTTTTTTTGTCCTTGACGGCGGAAATTTTAAAACAAATAGGCTCGCTTTCTCACGCTCACACTTTTCTAAAGAACCAAATATTGAATAATATACATAGTTGAAATGTAAAATAAAGACCTGCGTATCGACGGGAATTTTTATAAAACAGAGAGGCTTAACCTTACGTAGCGGCCTTATTCAAACGCAATTTCTTTACGGCTAACGCAACGAAGGGCTGCAACGCTGTTTCCCCCTTTTTGTCGAGATGCGCAAAAAATTCATCCCGCATTTTACGGTTCCAGAATTTGGCGATGTGCTCTCGAATGCCTTCAACCGCCGTGTCTTCTGGATAAGATTTGAAGAAGTCGCCGATCTGGTTGGCCATTTTGACAAGTTTCTCGGGATCGCTGCCATGGGATGATTGAGCATTCATGAGGGCGTCTCCTTGGAAAATTCTTGGTTCAGATTTGTAAATTTCATCGCGCCGTCAGCGCGGGCGATGGCGTAAAGCGTGATGCCGAGCGCTTCGGCGCGTTCAACAGCGAGGCTGGTCGGCGCGGAAATCGCAACAAGCGTGGATGCGCCATAGCGCGCGGTCTTCTCGATCATCTCATATGACGCGCGGCTTGTGATGAGCATAAAGCCGGTTTGCGCATCCGTATCACCACGCACAAGCGCCCCAATGGTTTTGTCGAGTGCATTATGGCGGCCGACATCCTCACGCGCGAGGACGAAAGACCCATCTGAATGAAACCATGCCGCCGCATGCACGGCGCGCGTGGAGTCATTTAGTGGTTGATGAGCTGCGAGCGTATCAATAGCGCGCTTGATGGCCGCGTCCGAAATGCGGGCGCTCTTTCCAACAGCTTGGTCTTGCAAGGGCAGGGAGGCAAGATCTTCAATGCCGCATACGCCGCAGCTTGTGCGGCCGGTCATCGCGCGTTTGCGCGCGAGATGGGCTGAGAGTTTTTCTGGCACGAGATCAATGAGCGCACGCAATCCTTTTGGATGCTGTTCGATTTTGATTGCGCGAATGTCACTCGCCTGTTCGATCACGCCTTCCGTCATAGCAAAGCCGGTAACGAAATCTTCGAGATCATCCGGCGTCACCATCATCACCGCATAGGGGATGGTGCCGAAGACAAGTTCCAGCGGAGTTTCAACCGCAAGCGCGCGATGCGTCTCCTTCACCTCATGCGAAGCAAAGGAGAGCGTAGAAGCTGTGACTTCACGCGCGCCGGGTGTCATGATCGTCCGGTCCTTACTCGGCCGCCATCACGGTGGCGATACGCTTCATCTCGATCTCTTCGCGATTGTTGCGCTCTTGCCATTCCGAATAATGGTTGGTGCGGCGCACTTCGACCGCCGTCACCTTATATTCGGGGCAATTGGTCGCCCAATCGGAATTGTCGGTGGTGATCACATTCGCGCCGGTCTTGGCGTGATGGAAGGTCGTGTACACAACACCGGGCTGCATGCGCTCGCTCACTTCCGCGCGCACGGCAATGTCACCGGCACGGCTTGCGAGCATAACAAGATCGCCATTTTGAATGCCGCGTTGTTCGGCATCAAACGGATGGATCTCGAGCACGTCTTCATTGTGCCAGACATTGTTGGATGTGCGGCGCGTCTGCGCGCCGACATTATATTGCGAGAGAATACGCCCCGTCGTGAGAAGGAGCGGGAAGCGTGGTCCCGTGCGCTCTTCCGTCGGCACGTAATCGGTCAGCATGAACTTACCCTTGCCGCGCACGAAGCGATCAATATGCATGATCGGTGTACCATTCGGGGCCGCATCATTGCACGGCCACTGGATCGAGCCCATTTCCTCAAGCTTCGCATAAGACACATTCTTGAAGGTCGGCGTGAGCTTCGCGATCTCATCCATGATTTCAGAGGGATGATTGTAATGCATCGGATAGCCAAGTGCATTGGCGAGATCGATTGTGATCTGCCATTCGTCCTTGCCGGATTTCGGCTTCATCACCTGACGCACGCGGTTGATGCGGCGTTCGGCATTGGTGAATGTGCCGTCCTTCTCAAGGAAGCTTGAGCCCGGCAAGAATACATGCGCATATTTTGCTGTCTCGCAGAGGAACAAGTCTTGGACAACAACGCATTCCATCGCGGCGAGACCGGCGGTGACATGCTGCGTGTTCGGGTCAGACTGCGCGATGTCTTCACCTTGAACATAGAGGCCTTTGAAATTACCGCCGACCGCTTCATCGAGCATGTTCGGAATGCGGAAGCCTTGTTCATTCGAGAGTTCAACACCCCAGAAGCTTTCAAACATCTGGCGTGTCGCGTTATCGCTTACATGGCGATAGCCGGAGAATTCATGCGGGAAGGAGCCCATATCGCATGAGCCCTGCACATTGTTCTGACCACGCAGAGGGTTCACACCCACGCCATCGCGACCGATATTGCCTGTGACCATAGCGAGGTTTGCCATCGCCATGACCATGGTCGAGCCTTGGCTGTGCTCCGTGACACCAAGCCCATAATAAATCGCGGCATTCTTGGCTTTTGCAAAAAGCCGCGCGGCTGCACGCACGTCTGCTGCTGGCACGCCGGTGAATTGCTCGGTGGCTTCCGGCGAATTGCGCTCTTCAGCAATAAAGCGCGCCCAGACTTCGAAGTCCGCAAGTTCGCAGCGTTCACGCACAAAGGCTTCGTCCACGAGGCCTTCAGTCACGACAACATGCGAGAGCGCATTCATGACGGCGACATTGGTGCCCGGCAGAAGCGGCAGATGATGTTCCGCTTTGATATGCGGCGACTTCACAAGATCAATGCGGCGCGGATCGGCGACGATGAGTTTCGCGCCCGCACGCAAACGCTTTTTCAAGCGCGAGGCGAAAACCGGATGACCATCCGTCGGGTTCGCGCCGATGACGAGCACAACATCGGCCTTGGCCACCGATTTGAAATCTTGCGTACCAGCCGAAGTGCCGAATGTTTTTGAGAGGCCGTAGCCTGTCGGTGAATGACAGACGCGGGCGCATGTATCGACATTGTTGTTGCCGAAACCGGCGCGCACGAGTTTCTGCACAAGGAAGACTTCTTCATTCGTGCAGCGCGACGAGGTGATCGCGCCAATCGACTCCTTGCCATATGTGGCTTGAATGCGCTTGAACTCGCTCGCCGCGTGATTGATTGCTTCTTCCCATGAGGCTTCGCGCCATTCATCGGTGATCTTGGCGCGGATCATCGGCTTGGTGATGCGGTCTTCATGTTGGGCATAGCCCCACGCAAAGCGGCCCTTCACACAGGAATGACCTTCATTTGCTTTACCGTCTTTATAAGGCACCATGCGGATGACT
>CANGSG010000118.1 GCA_947456435.1 Hyphomicrobiales bacterium | reverse complement strand
TTCCGCTTTCGATCAGAGCATGGGCGCGCAGAAGATTTGCGGCATTGATGGTCCCGAAATGTGCGGCCATTGTGCTGCGAAGCCGGCCTTGATCAACCATTAAAGACACTTGATTCAAGAGATTGTGCTGTTCTGCTATATCAGGCGTGTCAAAGAGAGACCGCGTGAACATAAGCTCCCAGTGTAACGATAGGCTCTTGCGTTTGAGCTTCTTGATATCAATCGGCTGGGGATCATCAATCATGCAGAAGCGACCTTGTGGCGCCATGAGTTCGACGATCGCATCGAAATGCTTGTCAGTCTCGGTCGTCGAAAACACGAAGCCGGGTGCTTCGAGCCCAAGACGATTCAGCTCTTCGTTGAGCGGCTTGCTGTGATCAACCACATGATGGGCCCCCATCTCCTTGACCCAGGCTTGCGTTTCTGGTCGGGAGGCGGACGCGATGATGGTGAAATCCGTAAGCTGCCGCAGGAGCTGGATAGCAAGAGAGCCAACGCCGCCAGCGCCACCAATGACCAAAAACATATTTGCGCCCGCTGGCACGGGCGTTGAGACCTGTAACCGATCGAATATGGCTTCCCATGCGGTGATTGCCGTCAGCGGCAAGGCAGCCGCTTCGGCAAAGCCGAGCGTGCGCGGCTTTCTTCCGACGATCCGCTCATCCACAATATGGAATTCGCTATTGGTGCCCGGGCGATCAATTGCACCTGCATAAAAGACCTCGTCACCTGGTTTGAACAGGCGTGCGTCGGGGCCGACACTCTCTACAACGCCGGCGGCGTCCCAACCAAGGATGCCGTACGTACCCGCAGCCGGTGCCACGCCACGCCTGATTTTCGTGTCTACGGGATTGACCGAAACGGCCCGGACGGCAACACGGATGTCTCTTCCCTTTGGGGCGACCACAGGAATATCGATGTCTTCAAGCGCTCTTTCACCCGAAACCGCACTCGGTTTGCTGTAGCCCACCGCCTTCATCGCCATTCACTCCCCTGACAAACTTCCGCTGAGATCATCAGCAGCTCCACAACTTTTATGCTGCGTCACTGCGTTCGAACAGCCCTGCAAAGAACAATGAGGAATGAGAGGTCGGATCGCGCTGTAAGCCTCAAAGCTTTGCGAGCCGCCGTCGCAATAAAACGCGTCCGAATAATAAACGATGTTTCGAATATATTAGACCACGGAAAGTAAAACTCGCGAAGAAAATCCGGCGAATAGAGACCTAAATTATAAGATATTCTAGTCTACGGGCGGGACACAAACGGGACACCGCTTCGCATAAAGGACGCTAAGTCCTTGAAATCATTGGCGCGCCCTACGGGAATCGAACCCGTGTTTTCGCCGTGAAAGGGCGACGTCCTAGACCGCTAGACGAAGGGCGCATCTCGCGAAGACGGGCGCTTATAGGCGATCAGGACGCCCTAGACAAGCCGCCTGAGGCACGGCAGAAGGACATTAATTGAGCGGCTCCCGCCTCAAATGCAATAATACCCCTCGCGAAGGCCCGAAAATCCCCCCATGACCGGCACTCCCCCCACGTCCACGGACGCACCCCGCCCGCATACGGCGCTTTTGGAACCTTCAAGCAGCACGGGTGAGGATCTCGGTGCAACGCTGGCCGAGGATAAGCCTGCAAGCGCGGTCATCCAGAATATTCCGGCCGGCATCGGCTTGATGATTTTGGGAATTTTTCTCTTCGTCGCCAATGACGTGATGGGGAAATGGCTCGTTGCCACTTATACAGTCGGCCAAGTCTTGTTGATCCGCAGCGCCGCCGGGCTCGTGATGCTCGGCCCTTCGCTTTGGAAAACCGGTGCGCGGGAATTATTCTTTCCCCCCTCGCCTAAACTCAATCTTTTACGCGTACTGCTCACCACTGGCGAAGTCGCGTGTTTTTATTGGGCCGTCACTTATTTGCCGCTAGCCGATATCGTGACACTTTATATGGCCGCGCCTATTTTTGTCACCGCGCTCGCTTATCCTTTGCTTGGTGAAAAAATTGATGCGCCGCGTGTTTTTGCCATCCTCTTCGGTTTTGTCGGCGTGATCATTGCCATGCGCCCTTCAAGCGCCAGCTTTTCACTGCCCGCTCTTGTTGCGCTGACGGGATGTATTCTGTTTTCGCTGATGATGGTCATCACACGTCATCTGCGAGGCACAAAAGGTATCGTGCTTGTGAGCTGGCAATCGCTTGGTGCACTCTTGCTCGGTGCTATCATTTCGCCGATTGGCTGGGTTACACCGAGCGTTCAAGATTTTATCCTCTTACTCATGCTCGGCGTTGTCGCGACATTCGCTCACATCGCTGTGAATAAAGCGCTCAAACTCGCGCCCGCCGCCATCATCATGCCTTATCAATATACGCAAATTCTATGGGCGGTCATTTTCGGCATCGCGATCTTTGGCGATTGGCCTGATCAAATGATGATCATCGGATCAGCACTCATTATCGCTGCGGGGCTTTTCATTTTCTGGCGTGAACAAAAAATCGGCCGCGGTTCAAACGCCGATTAAGCTTTACGGGCTTCACAGGCATCAATAATACGAAGCTGCACACGTTCACCGCCGCCATAACGATCAATCGCTAATGTGCCGGCAACATGAAATGACTCGCCACGTCCCGCCAGCAGTGCCCGACCCATCGGCGTGTCTTCGCAGCGAAACGCAATTGCGCCAATCATCGAGCCATCACCGGATTTAAAGCGCGCGCGCACATGGCCCGCACCGACAAGTCCTGAATCAACCAAGCGATGATCAGCAAAAACCATCATGGGCTCAGGTTGCGCAGATCCGAAGGGACCGGCTTTTTCAATCTCTTCAACAATATGCTTTGTCGCACCGCCGGCAGTCAGCGTGCCATCGATCAATAATGCGCTTTCAGCGCGCGCGCGGATCACTTCATCATGAAGGCGCGTTTCAAGAAAGGCACGAAACGCATCGAGATGATCCTGCTTGACCGTCACGCCGGCAGCCATCGCATGGCCACCGCCTTTGACAAGAATACCCTCGTCCACAGCCGCACGTACAACACGGCCGAGATCAACACCGGTCAGCGAACGCCCCGAGCCTGTTCCCTGGCCCATCCCATCAAGCGCAATCGCAAAGGCTGGACGGCGAAAACGTTCTTTCAACCGCGATGCCACAAGACCAACAACACCCGGATGCCATGCGGGCGAAGCGGTCACGATCACCGCGTGACGATCATCATCCTCAATGCCGATCATCGCGAGCGCTTCAGCTTCCGCTTCTTCAACCATGCGCTTCTCAATATCACGACGCTCGGTATTGAGGTGATCAAGCTTCGCGGCGATAGCGGTCGCTTCACTCTCATCTTGCGTAAGAAGCAGACGTGCGCCCAACGCGGCGTCACCAATGCGTCCTCCCGCATTGATGCGTGGCCCAATCAAAAAGCCCAAATGAAACGGCGTGATGGGACCATCTAAACGTGCCGCATCAGCCAAAGCGCGCAATCCTATTCGTGACCGCGCGCGTGCCATCGCCAAACCTTGACGCACAAAAGCGCGGTTCAACCCTTTGAGCGGCACGACATCGGCAATCGTCGCAAGGGCGACAAGATCAAGTGCCGCGAGAAGATTAGGCTCCTTTTGCGACGCGTTGAAAAATTTATGCTCCCGCAAAACGCGTGTCGCAGCCACCATCGTCATAAACACAACACCGGCGGCACATAAATGGCCAAGGCCTGAGAGATCATCTTGTCTATTGGGATTCACCAGCGCATCGACCTGCGGCAGCTCGACGGGCGCTTGATGATGATCAAGCACAACAACATCCATGCCGAGACGCTTGGCCTCGTGAAGCGTGTCATGGCTTGTGGTGCCGCAGTCAACCGTCACAAGCAGCGATGCACCTGATGCCGCAAGCGCCGCAATCGCATCCGCATTGGGGCCGTAGCCTTCTGTCAGACGATCAGGGATATGAATGCGGCGCGTGATATTGAAATGATCAAGCCATTCGCCAAGAAGCGCGGACGAACACGCCCCATCAACATCATAATCACCAAAGATCGCGACGCTCTCGCGTCCCATCACCGCATCGGCAAGGCGCGCGGATGCACGATCCATATCGGTCAAAGTGGAAGGATCCGGCATGAGGTCGCGCAAACGCGGTTCAAGATAGGCCGGTAATTCGGAAGAGAGAACGCCGCGCCCTGCTAATATGCGCGCGAGGATATCAGAGAGTCCATGCGCCTGTTGAATCGCGAGCGCCTGAGTCTCACCCTGTTCATCAAGCCGTCTTTGCCAGACGCGACCAGACAAAGAGCGCTCACGAATGAGGAAGGGGCGTGTCATGATGTGGTGATAAAAACCTCAATAACGCCTTAGAGTGAGACGCCTCGCGAAAGCGAGACGTCTCAAATCCAGAATCAGCCTTTATAGGCTTCAACTTTTTGATGCTGCTCACCCAAACCGGTGATGCCGACTTTCATCGAGTCACCCGCTTTGAGATAGACCGGCGGCTTCATGCCCATGCCAACACCTGGCGGTGTGCCGGTGGTGATCACATCGCCCGCGTCGAGCTGCATGAATTGCGAGATGTAGGCGACAAGATGAGCCACGCCAAAGATCATCGTCTTGGTCGAGCCGTTCTGCACGCGCTTGCCATTGAGATCGAGCGTCATGCCGAGATCTTGAACATCCTTAATTTCATCTTTCGTGACGAGCCACGGACCCAAAGGACCGAAGGTCGGAGAACCTTTGCCCTTCATCCATTGGCCGCCGCGCTCGGTTTGAAAGGCGCGCTCTGAAATGTCGTTGCAGATGCAATAACCCGCGACATAATCAAGGGCATTCTTCTCATCGATATAAAGCGCGGTCTTGC
The DNA here is from genome assembly GCA_947456435.1 of Hyphomicrobiales bacterium. Taxonomy (GTDB): domain Bacteria; phylum Pseudomonadota; class Alphaproteobacteria; order Rhizobiales; family Beijerinckiaceae; genus CAIUPE01. Next base: position 1,135 of record CANGSG010000118.1, on the reverse strand, counting down.
CGATCACGATCGCGAGCTCGACTTCCCAATCGGTCTTTTCCGAACCCTTCGGGATTACGATGACATCATCCGGACCCTGCACGCAGTTCGGGGCCTTGTTGAAGAGGATCGGCTGTTCCGGAACCGGCATATTCGACTCTGCCGCGTGGTCGGCATAGTTCAGGCCGACCGCGATGAAATTGCCCGGACGCTCGACGCAGGAGCCAAGACGTGTGCCAGCAGCCACTGCCGGTAAAGTTGACGGGTCAAGCGCCTTCAATTTTGAAAGTGAGTCGGGCGACAACGCCGCGCCATTGATATCGCCAATATGCGCGGACAAATCGCGGATCGTGCCAGAGGCATCGACCAGACCGGGCTTCTCATGGCCTTTGGCACCAAAACGGACAAGTTTCATCGGAATTTCCCTGATTTCTAAAGAGCGTAAATTGAACTCGGGACGCACCATGGCGAACCGCGCGGCCTGAGGCAAGCCCTGCATCACGCGATGCAGATTTGCATGAAAATGGGGCGTGGAGGGCGCAGTTTTACGCGCGCACTTTCACAAATTCACCCGGCGCATCACAGAGTGTGCCGAGCGAACCGCCGGGTTCGCGAGCGTCCACCTTTTCAGGCGCTTGCGCTTCGATCCACTCGATCCAGTTAAGCCACCAGGTGCCGGGATGTTCTTTGGCAGTGGCCACCCACTCTTCAAACTCACCTTCAGGCGGCCCACCCGTCCAATATTGATATTTAGGTTTCGCGGCCGGATTGATCACACCGGCAATATGGCCCGAGCCGGCAAGAACATAAGTGACATTAACGCCCAAATATTTCGAACCGACAAACACTGATTTTGCTGGCGCGATATGATCTTCTTTCGCAGCGAGATTATAAATCGGAATCGACACACGTTTGAGATCAAGCCGCACATTGCCGAGCGTAATTTTTCCCGCAGACAATTTGTTATCAAGATAGCAATTACGCAAATAGAACGAATGGTTGGCGCGCGGCATCCGCGTTGAATCCGAATTCCAGAACAAAAGATCGAACGGAAACGGATTTTCGCCTTTGAGATAGACATTGACCACATAAGGCCAAATCAAATCATTAGGTCGAAGCATATTGAAGGCGGCAGCCATGCTAGTGCCTTCGAGAT
>CANGSG010000117.1 GCA_947456435.1 Hyphomicrobiales bacterium | reverse complement strand
GTCAGCAATGTTAAAGGATGCATCGCCTCATCGAGCCGCAAGCCTTCCGTATAAGGCCAATCAAGAACGCGATAAGAGAGTCCCGACATTTCCTCAGGCTTCGCTACCGTCGTGAATTTTACATAACGCGCCTTTGAGGTCGGCTCGACTTGCGCGAGAAGTTTCGACAAGGGAAAGCCGATCCAGGGGATCACCATCGACCAAGCCTCTACGCAACGCAGGCGATAGACACGCTCTTCAAGGTCAAATTTCAAAAGCTCTTCAATACCTATTGTTTTTGGCTTTGTGACTTCGCCACCTATCTCGATGGTCCAAGGCTTTGTTGTAAATTTTCCCGCATTGCGTGCGGGATCAGCCTTCGATGTCCCGAATTCATAATAGTTATTATAGGTCGTTGCGAGCGCGCGATCCGTCACCGCATCATTGGGCTTCGGAAAGGCTGTTTGCGAAAAGGTCAAAGCCTGAGGCGCTGTGGCACCCCATGCGGAAGAGGCAACAATGGCGCCGGCGGCAAGCGTTCCGCCCATAAAACTTCGCCGCGAGAGATAGATTTCACGCGGGGTAATTTCAGACGCGGGAATCTTGGGACCTAATCCGTTTGTCATGCGGGCCTCCTTGGTCGGAGCACGATTTGGCACAATGCCTCTAATTCTTTTTACGCAAACACCGCGATTTCAGTTTTTCATAAAGGCTTCAACGGCGGCGCGGCGGGGAATGGGCGACACAGCACCATAGCCTTGCGTCGATAATGCGGCAGCCGCATTGGCAAAATGGGCCGCAGCAAAAGGATCACGCGCCTTGAGCCATTCGGCAAGAAATGCCCCATCAAACGTATCACCCGCACCGGTTGCATCAACGGCTTTTACAACACGCGCCGGAATATGGCGGCGCGCCTCACGCGTGGCGACAAGCGTGCCCTCTTTCCCCATGGTGAGTGCCACAATATTGGGACCCATCGCGAGATAGAAATCGCAAATCGCGTCCGCACTCTCAAGGCCCGTCAATTGGCGCGCATCATCAAGGCCAGGAAGGAGGATTGTGCTTTGCGCGGCTGCCGCGTGAATAATCGCGCGAGCCCGCTCGAGCGGCCACAAGCGCAAACGCAGATTCGTGTCATAGCTCACAATCCGGCCAGCTTCTTTGGCACGCGCCATCGCATCAAACACCATGTCACAGGCCGTGACCGAAATAGCTTGGCTTATGCCGGAGACATGTAAAACCTGGGCCGACTCGACGAGTCCCTTCGGCAAATCATGCGGTGTTACAAGGCTCGCGGCTGATCCTGCACGGTAATAGCTGAATTCATGCCCCTCAGGGCCGTGGGTTACAAAATAAATTCCGGTCCGTTGGACTTCGACCAATTTCACCGCCGCGCAGCTCACGCCTTCTTGCTCCCAGAGATCAAGAAATTGCCGCCCAAAAGCGTCATCGCCGAGATGTGTGAAATAGGCCGTGCGCGCGCCCTGCCGCGCCGCCGCAATAATCGTGTTTGATGTGTCCCCGCCATGACCAGGCCGATAAGTCGGCGCCGCTCCGGACCGGTCCTCGTTGAATTCAACCATTGGTTCGCCAATGGCCAAGATATCGATCATCGCCGTCACGGCCCAAAACTCCTTGATCGCGGGAACTTGCAGGATGGGACGAGCATGACCATATTTCTCTCAAGGCTGAAAGGCCCCGGAGTGCTCAATCCCGAGGCTCCTTATCCGAAGTGCCTTTTTAATGGGGCTTCGCACTATGACACGAATGACGACTTTGACCTCGCCTTTCCTCATCGGCTTCGATGAATTCGAGCGGGCGCTTGAACGGATCGCGAAAACCGCGACCGACGGCTATCCGCCCTATAATATCGAACGCGTGCCGCGCTCGGAAACGACTCCGGAAATTTTGCGCATCACTTTGGCGGTTGCCGGGTTTACCCGCGACCAGCTCGATGTGACGCTCGAAGAAAACCAGCTCGTGATCCGCGGTCGGCAAACCGATGACAAAACCCGCATCTATCTCCATCGCGGCATTGCCGCGCGGCAATTCCAGAAAAGCTTTCTGCTTGTCGACGGGATGGAAGTGATTGGGGCAGCGATGACCAATGGCCTTCTCGCCGTTGATCTCGCACGGCCAGAGCCGGAAAAAATCGTGCGCCGCATCGATATTGTGGAACGCGACTGAGACACATAAGTGACGAACAGGACAACACCGCTCAAGGAGGGTGACATGACCGACGGCAACAAAGACATGATCATTGAGACGGGAGACGACATGCTCTCCGCGAAGGCCCTCGCTGAATGGGGCGAAGGCAAGCTCGCTTATCTGAAACCCATCAAATCGGATGATATCGGTCGGATTTTTCCGGGCGCGCCGGAAGTGGCGCCGGGCTTGAACCTCTTTGTGCTTCTGGCTGCCAATGGCATGCCGATCATGATCACGGATTCACGCGATACCGCGATGGCGAATGCGTGGGAACATGATCTCGAAACGGTCAGCCTCCACTAAGGAACGGCAGGCGCATCCGTGTGTCGTAAAAACACGGATGCGCAAAAAAGAACGTATGATCCCGCCCCTCAGTTGACTTCCCCGTGCTTTCCGCGCATTTCCGCTAGTGAAGCAATCCTTCGTTAAATCTGATTTGTCAGGATGAACCGGTTTCAAACCGCCTTAGTGTCCTGAAAATCAAAAGAGGAGTTCTGAGCCATTCGCAGACCGATGAGAACCGCTCCCGTTCCGGTTAAGGACGGGCCCCGCGCCAATCGCGATATTCGCGGCGTGCGTGAAGTGCAGCTGATCGACGATACCGGTAATAATCGCGGAATCGTTGCTTTCTTTGACGCTTTGGCAATTGCGGAAGAAGCGGGCCTCGACCTCGTCGAGATCGTCCCGAACGCTACACCGCCAGTATGCAAAATCCTTGATTACGGCAAATTCCGCTTCCTTGAGCAGAAAAAAGCTGCGGAAGCGCGGAAAAAGCAGAAAGTCGTTGAAATCAAGGAAATCAAGCTGCGTCCAGGCATCGACAACCACGATTACGAGACCAAGATGAAGGCGGTCCGCCGCTTTTTCGAGGAAGGCGATAAGGTCAAGATCACCTTGCGCTTCCGGGGCCGTGAAATGGCCCATCAGACGCTTGGTATGAAGTTGCTCGAACGCGTTCGGACGGAAATGGCTGAAGTCTCCAAAGTTGAGGCTGAGCCGATGCTCGAAGGTCGCCAGATGACCATGATCATGGCGCCGCGCTAAACCGCTTTCGATTCGAAAAATCTGCTCTCTCGGCAAGGCCGCCACAAAATGTGGTGGCCTTTTGCTTTTTCCCCTCAAGGGGTTCGCCTTGACTCCCCCTTCAATTCGCGGAATCTATGAGAACAAATAGTGAACATTGAAAAGTGAGCCGCCCCGATGCCTATCGCGTCGTCCGATTTGCAGTCTCTGCGCCAGTCGATTGCCAAAATCGGCCGGGATGGCAGCGCGCGCCAGATGGATCCGGTCTCGAAAAAAATGCCGACCGGACATCCGGCTATCGATCAGGCGCTGGGGGGCGGGCTCGCGCGGGATGCGCTGCATGAAGTGGCCCCGCAAAGCCCCTCCGACTTAGCCGCCGCCACAGGGTTTGCGCTCGGCCTCATCGGACGGCTCGCTCAAAAGCGGGACTGGGTCTGGATCGGGGAAGAGATGACCCGCCATGAAGGCGGGCAGGCCTATGGGCCCGGGCTCAAAAATTTCGGACTCGATCCCGCCCGCCTTCTGCTGGTCGCCCCGCGCGTGGCCGAAGACGGATTGAAGGCGGCCGAAGATGCTCTGCGTTGCGCCGCACTTGGCGCTGTGTTGCTCGAGCCTTGGGGCCTTCCGAAACAACTCGATCTTGTGGCCTTACGACGCCTTGCCCTTGCGGCAGAAGAAAACACCGTGCCGCTGATTGTGTTGCGTCATGGCGGACAAAGTTTGGCTGGCAGTCTGCGCACGCGATGGCGCGTGGCCGCAGCCCCAAGTTATGGGCGCGAGAGCGTGGGGCATCCGCGCTTCGCCCTCACGCTTCTTCTTAATCGACAAGCCGGCGCGCAAGGCGCGGGTGGTTCATGGACAACGGAGTGGAGTCATGGTGAGCGTTTGTTCCGACCGACGGATTCTGTCGATCATCTTTCCGCATCTACCAACGGACCGGCTGAAACGCCGGACGCGGCTTAATTTTACGAAGGATCAGCCTGACAAGCCGCTGATCATCGTTGAAAAAATCAAAGGCGCGCTTGTGATTGTTGCGCTTGACCGTCACGCGCTAGCAGTAGGTCTTGCGAAAGGCATGACACTCGCCACCGCACGCGCGCTATGCCCCGCGCTTGATGTGGCTGAGAGTGACACACTCGCCGATCGTCAGCTTGTCGAACACATCGCGTCATGGATGGAGCGTTACACGCCTTGCGTCGGTTTGATTGCGTCCGACGGCGCGCCGCCCGATGGTGTGACGCTCGATATCACCGGTGCCGCGCATCTTTTGGGTGGCGAAGAGTCATTGCTTGCCGATTGTCTCACGCGTTTGCGTGCGCAAGGCTTTGAGGCGACCGCCGCCATTGCCGGAACCGCCGAATGCGCGGCCGCCTTTGCGCGTTTCAAAGACGAAATGATCATCATTCCCAGAGGAACAGAACCGCAAGCTGCTGCTGCTTTGCCGATTGCCGCTTTGGATCTTTCGTCCAGCGATGTGATTGCGCTCGCGCGTTTGGGATTAAAAACGATTGATGATCTCGCCTCCCGACCACGCGCCCCTTTGGCGGCACGCTTTGGTCACGATCTTCTCGCGCGTCTTGATCGGGTGCGTGGTGTTGTTGAAACGCCGATCACACCACGTCGGTTCATTCCCGCTTTCATCACCGAACGCCGCTTTGCAGAACCCATCGGCCATGAAGATGATATTCATCGAACAATTCTCACGCTCGCTGCCGATCTTGCGCGTTTGCTTGAAAAGCAAGGACAAGGCGGACGACGTTTTGAACTCGCTTTCTTTCGTGCTGATGGCGCCATGCGTCGATTGGGCATTGAGACCGCGCGCCCTTTGCGCGATCCGAAAACTGTCATGCGACTCTTTCGTGATCGTCTTAATACGCTCGCTGATCCGCTTGATCCCGGTTTTGGGTTCGATGTGATCCGTCTCTCTGTGCCGGTTGCGGAAATTCTTGATGCGCATGAACCGGACTTCGATGGGCGTACGGATTTCGCCGAAGACCTCGCCGCTTTGATTGAAAAACTCGGTGTGCGTTTGCATCCCTCTCGCGTGATGCGTCTTCATGCAGAAGACACACATCTACCTGAGCGCACAATGCGTTATCTTCCCGCACAAGATGGCAATGCCGCCCTCGCAGCCGAATGGGATTTATGGAGCGACGCCGATCTTCCGCCCTTGCGGCCCATACGTCTCATCGATCCACCTGAACCTGTCGAAGTGATTGCCGAAGTGCCGGATGGTCCACCGATCCGCTTTCGCTGGCGACGTGTGTTTCACGTGGTTGTGAAAGCCGAAGGGCCAGAGCGTCTCGCGCCTGAATGGTGGCGTATGACCGGACAGGCTTTGCCACCCACACGCGATTATTATCGCGTTGAAAATGAACAGGGTGCGCGTTTCTGGCTCTTTCGCGGCGGACTCTATGAACGCGAAACCAATGACCCGCGTTGGTTCGTGCATGGATTATTTGGATGATACCCGCCTATGCCGAACTCGCGGTCACGACGAATTTTTCGTTTCTGCGCGGGGCTTCGCATCCGGAAGATTATATTGCTGAGGCCGCACGATTAAATCTTGCGGGGATAGGTATTGCGGATCGTAACACGCTTTCCGGTATTGTACGCGCGCATGTGGCGCTTAAAGAAACAGAGGCCGCAGACAGCGGTTTGAAACTCGCTATTGGCTGCCGCCTTGTCTTTGCCGATGGCACGCCCGATCTTCTCGCCTATCCGCAAGACCGTGCCGCCTACGGACGATTGTCACGTCTTCTCTCGCTCGGTAAACGGCGCGCGGAAAAAGGCGAATGCCTTCTCACGCTCGATGATCTGATCGCATCATGCGAGGGGCTCCTCCTCATCCTGAT
>CANGSG010000116.1 GCA_947456435.1 Hyphomicrobiales bacterium | reverse complement strand
TATATCGCAGCGTTCATCGCGCTTGTGCTTTATCCGTTCGCTCCTTGGGAAGGCGGCGCCGCGCAATTCGTGAACTTCATTGGTTCAACGATGGGCCCGATCTTTGGCGTGATGATGGCGGATTACTATCTCATCCGCAAAGGCCATCTGCATGTCGAAGCGCTCTATGATGAAAATGGTGAATTCCGTTTCTCAGGCGGCTGGAACATTAAAGCCTTCATCGCGGCAGGCATTGCCGGCATCTTCTCGACGATCCTGCCTTTCTTCACCACGGTGTTGCCACCATGGTGGGGCATCTATGGCTGGTTCTTCGGCGTTGTGATTGCCGCTGTGGTTTATCTTGTGATCGGTGGCGGTAATCGCGCCCATTCACACTGAATAAAACTCAAGCAGATTTACAGATAATCAGACCCGCGGATTGCTCCGCGGGTCTTTTCATAAGCGGCCTATAAACCGCATCTTTACGCCGCACGATTCGATGTTGATGATTGCCTGATGGTTGAAACCGAAAAATATTATGATCCCGACTGGCGCGACCGCTGGTTTGCCTGGCGTCATGGATGTGATGTGGAAGGCATTATTGAGCAAAGCGCGTATGGGCCAGCCGATGCCGGCGCTCTGGCGCGCGCGACGTTCTATCAACCCATTCCGGTGCGCTATCTTGCGCGGATCTTGAAACAGTCACGACAATGTCAAACACCACTCAAACATTTTGTGGATGTCGGCTGTGGTAAAGGCAAAACCTGTCTTTATATGGGGCTTAAAGGTGGTTTTGACCGAGTCACCGGACTTGAATTCGCGCCAAAACTCGCAACCGCGGCACGCGCGAATATACGGCGCGCACGGCTCAACAAGACGGAGATTTTGGAAATGGATGCGCGCGCCTATGCGCTGCCGGCCATGCCAACTTTAGTATTTCTCTTCAACCCGTTTGATGCGGCAGCGCTTGAACATTTTCTCGATACCAACCGAACGCATTTCAAAACGCAACGCTCGATGATTGCCTATGCGTTTGACGTGCGCCGCGAGGTTTTACCCGATTTCGGCTTCCGCGAAGTGAAGCGCGACAGCGGTGTGCGCCTGTCATTTCACCAAATGGCATGATCCGCGGGACGCAAAATACGGCTGCGACATTTTGTCGAGCCGATGCCAAAAAATTCGGCAGTTTTGGTGATCCAGCTTGTTTTTGCCTCGTAAACAGTTCCGGATTTTGGCTTTCGTCCAATTTCCTCCCATCTGAGACTAAAGCCCGGCTGAGCTTCGCTCGCCGGGCCTTTTTTTAAGAATTATCTGGCTGAGCTTCGCTCGCCGGGCCTTTTTTTTAAGAATTATCTGGCTGAGCTTCGCTCGCCGGGCCTTTTTTTGAAAAAACGCACGATTACGTGGCGATCAGCGCGCCTTCTGGCCGAAGAGCACCGCTTGCGCGTCTTTATCCTGCGCCAGATTATGGCGTGGCACATCGCTGCCAACCGCCAGCCCCCGCTCCACCGCGGGACGCGCGAGAACGGCATCGTACCAGCGCTTCAGATGCGGGAAGTCGTCGAGATTTTGGCCCAACCGCTCAGCACTCTTCATCCAGCCGATCGAGGCCATATCGGCAATTGAATAATCGCCGGCGAGATAGTCATGATCCGCAAGCTGGCGGTTCATGACGCCGTAAAGCCGGTTCACTTCATTGGTGTAGCGATTGATGCCGTATTCGACTTTTTCAGGCGCGTAATTGCGGAAATGATTGGCCTGCCCCGACATCGGGCCGAGACCGCCGACTTGCCAATAGAGCCATTCTTCGACAGCGACGCGCTTGCGCTCATCGGTCGGATAAAATTGTCCTGTCTTGCGTGCGAGATAGTGCAAGATCGCGCCTGACTCGAAGACCGAAATTGGTGCGCCGCCCGGACCATCGTGATCCACAATCGCCGGAATGCGATTATTCGGTGAGATTTTCAGAAAGCCCGGCTCGAATTGTTCACCCTTGCCGATATTGATCAGCTTGATGTCATAAGGAAGTCCGCATTCCTCAAGCATGATGGTGACCTTCCACCCATTGGGTGTCGGCCAATAATAAACATCAATCGGATGCTTTTGTGTTTGTGCCATAAAGAACTCCTTTCAAGAGCTGACGGACTTATGCGGCGCGGCTTTCATGCGGAAGCAGCGTGTCGGTTGATTTGAAATGCGGCAGCGCTTCGATGCGCTTCATCCATTTGACGACATGGGGATGGGCTGAGACATCATAATCACCCTCATGCGCAAGAGCTGCGACGCCGTAAAGATCGATATCGGCTATCGTTGCATGATCGCCCGCAAGGAAATCATGGCCCGCTGCGAAATGCTGTTCAAGCGTTTCAAAAGCCGCTTTACGTTCGATTTCATAAAGCTGCACAACAGCCGGCTCGAATTGACGAAAGCCCTTTTTGAAAGACCGCAAACGATAGACCGGTGCGTCAAACCGATCCCAGCCCCAAAAGAGCCATTCCCGCGCGCGCAAGCGATCGTCCAATGTCGCGCCACCGAATTTTCCGGTCTTGTCGGCGAGATAATCGAGAATGGCACCGGATTGGCACAAGGCCTTGCCATTTGAGTGATCAACGAGGACCGGCACCTGACCATAGCGGTTGAGCTTCAGAAACTCAGGTTTTTTCTGAGCGCCTTCGCGCAGATTCACATGCTCATAGTCAAAAGCCTCGCCACACAGCGTGAGCATGAGGCCAACTTTGTAAGTGGGACCGGATAAAAAAATACCATGAAGCGTATAACGTGCAGCCATGTGACACTCCTGTTGAAATTAAATCCATCACTGATCAGGTCTTACGCCAGCCCATGATTTTGACAAGAAGCGTTCTTATTTATGATTGTGATGACAGATTTGCATCGGCCGCACCACACTCCAACGCTGACGGATTTTCATGGCGCCTTTTGTTGAAACCACGCTCGACCTGATCAAAACCCATCAGGAATGGGCTGTTCCAATCGTTTTCTTGCTGGCCTTCGGCGAATCGCTCGCCTTTGTGTCCCTGCTCATTCCCGCAACCGTCATTTTATGGGGCATCGGCGCGTTGATCGGTGCGGCCGGACTGGAGTTTTGGCCGCTTTGGCTTGGCGCGGCTGTGGGCGCGATGCTCGGCGACTGGCTCTCTTACTGGCTTGGCTATCACTATCACACGCAGATTGCGGCCGCTTGGCCGCTCAAGAATCATCCGCATTTGATTGAACGCGGGCACCGCATGTTTGAACGCTATGGCGTGATGGCGGTGTTTTTCGGGCGGTTTTTTGGGCCTTTACGCGCGATTGTGCCCTTGATCGCCGGTGCAACGACGATGCGCCTGATCCCCTTTCAATTAGCCAATGTGGCATCCGCCCTGCTCTGGGCCGCCGTGGTGCTGGCTCCGGGGGCGTATGGCGCGGAATTTCTTGAAGGCGTGTTTAACTAGGTCAGTCTGATTTGAGGCGTTTGAACACGCCTCAAATTCCGAGCTTCGCTTTCAAAAGATCATTCACCGCCTGCGGGTTTGCCTTACCACCCGTTTCTTTCATGACTTGGCCGACAAACCACCCGATCATTGTGGGCTTGGCTTTCGCCTGCTCGACCTTATCAGGGTTTGCAGCGATGACCGCATCAATGGCTTTTTCGATGGCGCCCGTGTCGGTGACCTGCTTCATGCCACGCGCTTCGACAATCGCGCGCGGATCACCCCCTTCGGTCCAGACGATTTCGAACAAATCTTTTGCGAGTTTTCCGGATATCACATTTTCGGAAATCAGATCAACGATGGCGCCCAATTGATCCGCAGACATTGGCGATGTCGTGACGTCTTTGTCTTCTTTGTTCAGGCGACCAAAGAGTTCATTGATCACCCAATTGGCAGCGAGCTTCCCATCGCGGCCTTTGGCAACGCTTTCAAAGTAATCCGCCTGATCGCGTTCGCCGACGAGCACGCTCGCATCATAAGGCGTCAAACCATAATCCTTGATGAAGCGAGCTTTCTTTGCGTCAGGTAATTCGGGGAGATGACGCGCGAGTTCGTTCACATAATCTTGCGTGAATTCGAGCGGCAGCAAATCGGGATCGGGGAAATAGCGATAATCATGCGCTTCTTCTTTCGAGCGCATCGAGCGTGTCTCGCCTTTTGCCGCATCATAAAGACGCGTTTCCTGATCAATCGAACCACCATCTTCCAGAATTCCGATCTGGCGGCGCGCCTCATATTCAATCGCCTGACCCATAAAGCGGATCGAGTTCACATTTTTGATTTCGCACCGTGTGCCAAAGGCTCCACCCGGCCGACGCACCGACACATTGACGTCGGCACGCAACGAGCCCTCATCCATATTGCCGTCGCATGTACCAAGATAACGCAAGATCGTGCGCAGCTTCGTGACATAAGCGCGCGCTTCTTCTGACGAACGCATATCGGGCTTCGAGACAATTTCCATCAAAGCGACGCCCGAACGATTCAAATCCACAAAGCTCATTGTGGGCGATTGATCATGCAAGGATTTACCAGCGTCTTGTTCAAGATGCAGACGCTCAATGCCGACCGTGATCTGACCACCGCTTTCCGGCAGATCAACAATGACCTGTCCTTCGCCGACGATGGGGCTCTTATACTGCGAGATCTGATAGCCTTGCGGCAGATCGGGATAGAAATAATTTTTGCGATCAAACACCGAGCGCAAATTGATCTGCGCGTTAAGACCAAGACCGGAACGGATCGCCTGCGCCACGCATTCCTGATTGATAACCGGCAACATGCCAGGCATCGCCGCATCAACGAGCGACACATGCGCATTGGGCTCACCGCCATAGGAGGCTGACGCGCCCGAAAACAATTTCGCCTGAGACGTCACCTGCGCGTGGATTTCCAATCCGATGATGATTTCCCAATCACCCGTCGCGCCCTTGATGAATTTCTTCGGGTCGGGGGTTCTCGTATCGACGATGGCGTTCATCCTGACGGCCTCGAATTCCTGTTGAATCGTAAGTTCTTTTGCGGCCCCCGCCCGTCCGGGTCAAGACCTAGACCATAATATGAAAAGCACCCTTTACTTGGTCGGAGTGGTCCACTACTTTTTTCAGGCGATCTTTAGGCCATCCACCACGAGGCCGGACCATGAATCGTCCCCTGTTCCCGCGTATGAGTATCGAAGCGTTTGAAGCCTGGGCCGAAGGGCAAGACGGGCGCTATGAGCTTGTACGAGGCCGCCCCGTGATGATGAATCAGACCACTTGGAACCATTCGCATATCACAACCAATCTGGTGATGGTCCTTGGCAATATTTTAGACCGCGATCTCTACCATATGGCGATCGGCGATTTTGGCTTGCAGACGGGCGAGGACACGATCCGCCTCGCCGATATTATGGTGACGCCCAACAACAAGTCAGGGAAAGACCGTCGAACGGAAGAAGCCGTTCTTCTCATCGAAATACTTTCACCTTCAACCGCGACGGATGACTTCGGCGACAAGCAACGTGAATATCTCGCGCTCTCATCTCTTCAAGCCTATTTAATTGTCGCTCAGGATAAAGCCTGTGCGTGGCTCTGGCTTCGCGGCGAAGACGGTTTTCCTGAAAAGCCCGATGTGATCGAGGAACTCAATGGATCATTCACGATCCCGGCTCTCGAAATATCGCTCACACTTCAGGCGATCTATCGCGGCGTTGTGTTTTAAACCTCGCAATCGCGAAGCCCACCACACTCCATAAAAATCCGGCAATTATACGGAAGAGTGCATGCGCGCCGCCGAAGATATAGCCGCCTTCAAACCACGAGATATCGATCATGCGCAACAGAAAGGTGACCGCCGTGCCGGCAAGGCCCGCAGCGAGACCCGCGAGAATCAATTTACCAAATTGATCCGCCTTCCAACCCATAAGTAGGCCGATACCGACCACAAACGGATCAAAAATCGCTTCGACGATGAGCCATGTAAACGGCTTCAACCCTTCATAGAGCGCTTCATAAAGTGGCATTACGCCCACCACGCGTCCGGAGCTTTGGTGCGCCCTGCCGCTTGTTCAATAACTTCGCCGAGCGAAAACAAAGTCTCTTCATCGAAAGGACGGCCAATCAATTGCAAGCCT
>CANGSG010000115.1 GCA_947456435.1 Hyphomicrobiales bacterium | reverse complement strand
CTCGCTCTGCCCTTTTTTGGCTTGATCCTTTTGGGGTTCATTTGCGGAAAAAAACTCCGTTATCCCGAAGCGGGTTTGCAATGGATGAATTTCTTCATTGTCTATGTCGCGCTACCCGGATTGTTTTTCAAACTCATATCGGCCGCACCCTTCGAACAATTGGCAAACTGGCCCTTTGTCATTGCTACCACTGCAACGACTGGTTTGATGTTCGCCCTTTCATTTCTCGTCGGTATGATTTCGACCGGCGGGAACATCCGCGCATCGGCCGTTCAATCCGTGGCAGGAGCCTATGCAAATATCGGTTATATGGGACCAGGCTTAACGATCGCGGCGCTCGGGCCACATGCTGTTGTCCCAACTGCGCTTATCTTTGTCTTTGATAATGCGTTGCACTTTTCGGCAGTCCCCATGTTAATGGCGCTCGGTTCAGGTCAATCACCAAAATGGAGTGAGACCGCGCTTTTTGTAATCAAGCGCGTTGTGACCCATCCGTTCAACATCGCCTCCGCTGCAGCCGTATTTGCAGCCGCTATTGGATTCGAACCGCCACAAGCTATCGATACAATGCTCACATTTTTGAAAAATGCGGCGGCACCATGCGCACTCTTCGCCATGGGTGTGACGGTCGCACTTCGACCATTTGATGGCGTACCAAAAGAAATGCCGTTTCTTCTTTTTATCAAATTGATCCTCCATCCTCTCGCCGCCTGGATCATCGTCTCTTCGGTCGGCGATTTTGATCGTGAATGGGTTTTAACGGCTGTGCTTATGGCGTCTTTACCGCCCGCGTTGAATGTTTTTGTTATCGCCAATCAATATAAAGTTTATGTGCAACGCGCGTCAGGCGCCATTCTCGTCGGCACGGCCTTGTCGGTATTCACAGTGACGGGTCTTCTTTATCTCATCAGTGAAAATTTAATTCCCGCCCGCTTTCCATGGTTTGGGCATTGAGCGCTTTGGGTGCTAGAATCCCGCACCACGCTTCATTACAAATTGTCGGAGCGGTTTGAATGACCCAATGGCCATGAGGCCTGCACCACGGGCAAAATCGACCGGCACATAATCCGCAAGCAAGGAGCGGTTCAAGAGATCAACCGCCATAGTGCGAGTCTTAACGTCACGCCGGCGATCGGCATCAAATCGTTGCAGCGCATTTTGGTCCATGCCCTTGTTCAGGGACTTCAACAAAGAGTCGATATCGCGCAAACCGAGATTTAGACCTTGCGCCCCAATCGGCGGAAACACATGCGCGGCCTCACCAATCACGGCAATTTGATCTTTGGCGTAATGATCCGTTGAAAGCCCTGCCATCGGAACGAGACCGATTTTAGACTCGATAGTCATTTTTCCTAAAATTGAATGTGCCTGTCTTTCGACCGCCCGAGCAAACTCTTCAGGCGATCGTTTTGCCCAACGCTCGGCATCTTTGGGCGCCATCATCCACACAAGACTTGATCGATGGCCTTTAAGCGGAACAAGCGTGCAGGGGCCTGTCCGCGTGTGAAATTCGGTCGAACGATCATCGTGATCGCGTTCGTGCGAAAAAATCGCAGTGAGGGCGGTTTGCGGATAATGCCAGTCTTTGGATTGAATGCCTGCAAATTCACGCACTTTGGAATAGCGTCCATCAGCACCGATTAGCATACGGCATTCGATGATGGTCCCTGATGAAAGTGCGGCTTCCATGAGCCCGTCATCGCGGCGGCGAAATGCGGAAACGGTTTCGGGCCATTGCTGGAGCTGATTTTGTGTTTTCAAAACACGCTTAAGCTGCGCCACCAAATCGGTTAACTCGATATTCTGTCCGAATGCGTCGAGCCCCAATTCCGACGCGCGGAACGTTACGGGAGGTGCGCGGAAGAGACTGCCCGTATCATCGATAATGCGCATCTCGACAAGAGGCGCTGAGACATCCTGCGCCCTACCCCAAAGCCCCAGTGACGCGAGAAGTTTTACGCCGCTGTCGAGAATGGCTACCGTGCGTCCATCGCGGTCGGGAAGTGCCTCGGGCCCCGCAAGGCCTACCGATAGTCCTGCCTGCGCAAGAGCGCATGCCGCCACCATTCCCACGGGGCCGGTACCAACAACAAGGCAGTCAACGCGTTCGGGCATAGATTTATTTCCTGAATGGGACTGATTTCCAAAGAGTTTCGCTTAGGAAGGGAGCTCAGCCAAGAATCAGTTTACAAGATTTCCGCGCTCATGCGACTGTTTGAGCCGCACAAAAACAACCGCCTGGGTCGCAAAATTTGCGGTTCATTGGGAGACCTCTCTGATGGCTGATGCAGACTCGGGATCGTCTGACTCTTTGTCGCACCCCAAAGGTAATGCCGCGCACCGCTATCGGGCCTTTGCCGTTCATGTATTTACGGCGTCCGGGGCGACCATAGCGTTTCTTGCTCTGACTGCGGCCATCGAACAGAAGATGGGTTTGGCCTTTGCGTGGCTCGGTCTGGCGCTTCTCGTTGATGGGATTGACGGGACCTTTGCACGTGCTTGGGCCGTAAAAAAATACGCGCCGCAGTTATCGGGCGACGTTCTCGACCTGGTCGTCGATTATGTCACCTATGTCTTCGTGCCCGCTGTCATTCTGCTTATGAGCGGACTTTATCCGCATTGGTTGTTAGCGGTACAGGGCGCGATAATCGTTCTCTCGGCTGCATTATACTTTGCCTCGAATACGATGAAGACAGACGATTACTGGTTTCGTGGATTTCCAGCGGTTTGGAATCTTGTTGTCTTTCACATTCTTGTTTTCCAACCGCCAGCGATTGCGACCACAATAGCCATTATTGTGCTCGCTTTAGCGCAAGCTTCGAACTTTACTTTTGTTCATCCCGTTCGCGTCAAAATGCTTCGCCCTTTAACGCTCGCATTATTGGGCGTGTGGGTGATCGTCGCTCTTATCGCACTCTATGAAGATATGAAGGTTGATACTCTGTCCCAATGGATATTAGGCGTTATTGCGGTTTATTTTCTGGCCCTTGGTCTATTTCGGCGCGAGCAAAGATAGAAAATCATCACTACCCTTCCAGGCGCGCGCCGTAATCGAGTGCACCATAGCGCTGTAACGCCGCTTTAACTTGGTCATTCGCATTTCTGAAAATGACTTCTGTACCGCCTTTATGGAAGCGGTTGATTAATGTTTTTAATGAATGGGCACCCGTCATATCGAGCAAAGGGACAGCGCTGCAATCGAGAATGAAGTTCTTCGGCTGCTCGGCGATACGATCAAGAACTTCAGCAATTTCTGAGGCAACACCGAAGAACAGCGGCCCTTCCATGCGGTAGACTATCGTATCGGGGTCGTTCTGTTTCTCGGTCGTGTCTTGAGTTTCTTCCACGCTTGTCGCCTGTGCCATCCGATGCATGAAAATGAAGGCGGAGAGCACAACGCCTACCGTGATACCTTCCGTCAGGTCCCGGAAGATAGTCAGCAAAAATGTTGCGAGGAGGATCGTGGCATCAGGCCAAGACCGTTTTAGAATAGCAATAAATTCTGCTTGTTCCGCCATGTTCCAAGAAACGATCGCGAGGATCGCGCCCAGCGAGGCGAGGGGAATATAAGACGCCAACGGCGCCGCGAAAAGAATAAGCAAGAGAAGCACGAGCGAATGAATCATTCCCGCTACGGGACTTGTTCCACCTGCGCGCACATTGGTGGCCGTCCGCGCGATCGTGCCGGTAGCGCAGATTCCACCGAATATGGCCGTTCCGATATTGGCAATCCCTTGCGCAATTAATTCCATATTTGAACGATGTCTTCGACCGGTCATGCCATCAGCAACCACGGCAGAAAGTAGACTTTCAATCGCACCAAGAAACGCAATCGTTGCGGCATCCGGAATGAGAGAGAGTATTCGATCAAGCGAGATTACCGGGAGACGCGGCATCGGTAGAGCATTCGGAATACCGCCAAATCGTGTGCCGATTGTTTCGACACTAAATCCCAAGGGCGCGATCAGGAGCGCAAGTAGTGAAGCGAACCCAATGGCAATAAGGAAGCCCGGCCAATGCGGCTTCAGTTTTCGTAATCCTAAAATCACGCCCGCGGAAAAGAGACTAATCAGGATCGCGGCGGGAGAGAGTGTATAGGTCGCATGGAGGATCGCGTTGAGTTTCGGGATCAAAGCCGCTGGTTCACGCCCCGCTAGTGTCAAACCGAAGAGATCAACAATTTGGCTTGAAAAAATGATCGTAGCGATGCCGGCGGTAAACCCAACAAGAACAGAATGGGGAATATAACGAATATAGGAGCCGAGGCGGAACGCCCCAAAGAGGATCATAAGAAGCCCGGCCATCATCGTGGCGATTAACAATCCATCGTAGCCCTGCCGCTCGATGATCGACGCCACGACGACAATAAAGGCGCCTGCAGGCCCACCGATTTGAAAACGGCTTCCGCCGAGAAGCGAAATCAAAAATCCGCCAATGATCGCCGTAATGAGCCCGCGGTCGGGGGATGCTCCCGATGCTTTGGCGATGGCCATGGAGAGCGGGATGGCCACCATCGCCACCGTGAGACCGGATACAGCATCCCGTCGCAAGCGGTCGATGGAATACCCTTCTCGAAAGACGCTGAGCGTTTTGGGAATTAGACTGTCAGAGGAGCGGACAGGCGCAGACATGATCGGCAGATCTCTCGATTGTCATTCTACAAAAATCAATCGTGGAATGGCAGTGTTGCTTGAAGCCGGCTGAAACACAACTAAGATTGGGAACATAATTAAGGACTATGAGAGGAGCTGATGCCCATGACCAAGGCCATTCGCATTTATGCGCAAGGCGCACCGGAAGTGATGTCTTTTGAGGACGTGACCTTGCCGCCACCCGGGTCAGGGGAGGTAAGGGTGCGGCACCATGCGATTGGCGTCAATTATCTCGATGTCTATTTCCGCAAGGGACTCTATCCCGCACCGTCATTGCCATTTACGCCCGGCAATGAGGGAGCCGGGCAGGTCGTCAGCGTGGGCGAGGGCGTGCGCGGCTTCAAGAAAGGGGATCGCGTCGCCTATGTCTCGACCCTTGGCTCTTATTCCGAGGAACGCAATGTTCCGGCCGCTGCGCTCGTTCCCATTCCCGATGTAATATCTTATGCCACTGCCGCCGCGATGATGCTCAAAGGCTTGACCGCGCATTATCTGTTGCGTCGAACCTATCGCGTGAAACCGGGCGATATCATCCTCAATCATGCGGCCGCCGGCGGCGTTGGACTTATCCTTGGTCAATGGGCGAATGCGTTAGGCGCAACCGTCATCGGCACCGTCGGGTCGGAAGAAAAAGCCAAACTCGCCAAGAAAAAAGGCGGATGCCATCACGTCATCAATTACCGCACCGAGAATTTTGCTGAACGCGTTGCCCAAATCACAAAGGGCGAAAAATGCCATGTGGTTTATGATGGCGTTGGCAAAGACACCTTCCCGATGTCTCTCGATTGCTTGCGCCCCCTCGGTATGTTTGTGAGTTATGGCAGCGCGTCGGGTCCAATTGATGCGTTCAACATAAATCTTTTGTCCCAAAAGGGATCGCTTTTCGCGACGAGGCCGACACTTTTCACTTATATTGCAAAGCGAAACGATCTTTTACGCGCCGCACGCGAAATGTTTGAGATGATGGAAGAGGGCTATGTGAAAATCCCCGTCCATGCGAAAGCCAAACTTTCCGAAGCAGCCGACGTCCATCGGGCCCTTGAAAGCCGAGCGACGACAGGCGCCACGGTTCTTATTCCCTAAAAATCGGGCAAAAAACTGGGATTGACCGCTTCCCGACCGTTGCTTCGTGCCTTTTCTCCGTGCTCTTATGGCACGCGCGCCGCGATCGAAAAGATCAATGGGCAAGGTAGGCGGGAAGACAGGGGCGAGTTCTTACGATGGCTTTGGCAGAGCACCCGCTGGTGCAATTATCCGGCATCGTTAAACGGTTCGGGGCACTCGTTGCCAATGATCACATTTCACTCGACGTTCGTGCGGGTGAAATTCATGCCCTGCTTGGCGAGAATGGCGCGGGCAAATCAACGCTCGTAAAAATTCTCGATGGTTTGCTCCAACCCAATGAAGGTGAAATCTGCTGGAACGGAACGCCAGTTACCTTGAACTCGCCGGAGGATGCGGCGCGTCTTGGCATCGGCATGGTGTTTCAACATTTTTCGCTTTTCGAGCAAATGACGGTTGCCGAAAACAT
>CANGSG010000114.1 GCA_947456435.1 Hyphomicrobiales bacterium | reverse complement strand
GTGGGCGCCGAAGGCACATTGGGCATTATTACAGAAATCACGTTGCGCCTCTCCGGCATTCCGGAAGCGATCTCCGCAGGAATTTGTCCTTTTCCCAGTGTGAAGGCGGCGTGCGACGCGACCATTCTCACAATTCAATCCGGATTACCTGTTGCCCGCATTGAATTGGCCGATGAGTGGCAAGTGAAAGCCTTCAATCTCCATTCCAAACTCACCCTGCCTGAAACGCCGATGTTGTTTGTTGAGTTTCATGGCACCGAACAGAGTGTGAAAGAACAAGCCGAACGCTTTGGCGATATCGCCGCTGAGTATGGCGGTGGCCCCTTCGAATGGGCGACCAAAGCGGAAGACCGGACCCGTCTTTGGCAAGCACGCCATGACGCCTATTGGTCGGCGCTTTCCTTGCGTCCCGGATGCAAAGTGATCGCCACCGATGTTTGCGTTCCCATCTCCCGGCTTGCCGAATGCGTTGTTGAAACGCAAAAGGACGTGCAAGAAGCCGGCCTTATCGCCCCGATTGTGGGCCATGTTGGTGATGGCAATTTCCATCTAACACTGCTCTGCAACATGGAAGATGCGGTCGAAATGGAAACATGCCGTGCCTTCTTGCACCGCCTCGTTGAACGCTCTTTGGCGATGGAAGGCACCTGCACCGGCGAACATGGCGTCGGTCAGGAAAAGATGAAATATCTTTTGAAAGAGCATCCGCCGGCCACGCTTGATACGATGCGTGCGATCAAAAAAGCTCTTGATCCGCAGAATATTATGAATCCGGGTAAGATTGTTGCAGTTTAAAGATTCGACTTTACGATGCCGCCAACATGCCGCGCGCGGTATCTGAATCAGTGACGACATAAGCAGGCTTGCTTATTTTCATCATCGCGACCATGCCTTCAATTTTATGCGGGCCGCCTGAAGCTAAAATGAGTTTCGGTGATTTGACCAATTCTGTCGGTGTGATCGCCATCGCGCGCTTATTCGCGGGGTGATCAACAAGATGACCCTCGCGATCAATGAAATGACAGAGAATGTCACACACCGCGCCCGCTTTTGTGAGGCCTTTGAGATCAGCTTTGTCGAGCATGTGGTAGCGGAAGATCGTCGACTCCGGTGAAAAGTCCCCAACGCTGACAATCGACAAATCTGCAGCGCGTGCGCGTTCAAGAACTTCAGCAAGCCCTTTATGCGCAAAGAGAGATGCGCGGGTCTCCTCATCGGGCGCGTAGACAGGAGCAGCCAACATATAGCATTCACCGCCAAAGAGATCAGCGAAGCGCCAAGCCATTTCAGAGGGATTGAGGCCAGAGGCGCGCGTCAATCCGCCAAGCAAGGATACGACAGTGAAATCTTTCAAAGGGCGGGCGGTCATTGCGCCAAGGCTCGCCCGCAAAGTGGCGCCCCATCCCATGCTCACCGTCATCTTGTCATGTAAAAGTGTATCAACGAGTGCGCCTAAACGGAACCCGATCAAAGATGAAATTTTCGATTCATCATCAGGTGTGGGAATAACGATCGCCTCGCCAATCGAAAATTTCGATTCAAGATCACGCTCGAGCGCAGCGCATTCGGAAAGTTTTCCGGTAACGCGAATTTGCACCGTGCCGTCACGACGGCATTGCGCAAGAAGTTTCACGACACGCACACGCGTGAGACCCAGGCGTTCAGCAATCGCCTCCTGCGTGAGATCTTCCATATGATAGAGCCAGGCGACGCGCGTCTTCAAATCCTGATCAGGCGGCTCGGTGCTCGTATCTGCAAAACGCCGGTCATTCGCCATCGCATCACCCTTTAACGGCTACCCGCCCACTCGACGCGAAGCCTCGCACGGCGTCAAGAGACTTCACAGATGATCGCGCCTTACATCTTTTGACACAAGGTAGATGGCGAGACTGATCACGAGGAGAATTGCGAATCCGCCATGCAAAACCGCATAAGCGAAGTCCGGCGGCCCTTCTAAGAGCTTTTTCATAACCGCACCGGATATCGGCTGAATGATCGCTGCGCCGCCAATAAAAAGAATGTTCAAGAAGGTGATGCCACGGCCGAGAAGATGATCGGGCACGAAAGCGCGCCCATGCGCCATCAACACCCCATAAGTCATGCCCGCAGCGCCCAACACCGAGAGGAGAATGGCCGAGCGCGTAAGCGATGGCTCAAGAAGCGCAAGCCCTAGAAAGCCTGCGGTTGTAATCATGGTACCGATGACTGAAATCCATTTATAGCCACCGAACACACGATCTAGCGGACCATAGATCAAAGCGCCTGCTGACATCGACGTAGCCATCATGAGCAATATTGATCCCCGTTCTACGGGCCCCAATCCAAACACATCGGTGAGATAAGGCCCGGCCCAAAGACCACGTTCCGCAATGAGCACCGCATAGCTGATGGTTGTCAGCGGCAAGAGTGGCCACAATGCTCGAAGGGAAAAGATCACACGGAGGCCATCAATCAAACCCTCCGTACGCGTTAACAACGCGCGCGGCGGATTGCGAATGATGAATGCGAGAAGCGCTGCCACGAGAGCCGTGATAAACGCCATACCAACCATGGCGCCACGCCAGCCAATCATGCTCGTCACCAAAGCGAGTGGCGACGCTGCAATGAGATTACCCGCCGACCCAATGCCAATCAGCCAGCTGCACAAAAGCGCAAAACGTTGCGGCGGATAGATACGGCCAAACACATAGACTGCACCCATATAAATCGCGCTACAGCCAATTCCAATGAGCACCATTGCGATTTGAAGAAAAAGACCGCTCTCTGCTTTAGCAAAGAGAAGAGCACCGAGAACCGCGGCAACCATCGTTACCGGCACGGTGCGGCGAGGGCCTAAAGCATCAAGTGCCCAGCCCACAGGAAATTGCATCACAACGAACCCAAGAATCCACGCAGTCTGCAGAGCAGCCAGTGCCTGCGGATCAAGTCCGAGCTCTTTGCCAAGCTCCGGCGCAATGACCGCCAAGAACGAGCGAAAAAACTGGCTTAAAACATAGCCACTCAGAAAACTGAAAAACGCGAGCATTCAGAAAAGCTTTCGCTTAATGCGCCACAACTTGATAGCCCGCAGCCGCCATCACACGCAGCAATTCTTTGTGGCCGATCTTGGCCATCTTCAAGGGCGGCGCTTTGACGGGATCCTGTTCCGCCTCAACAACGAACCAGCCTTCATAACCATAGGACGCAAGCTTTTTTACAATCGCTTCGAAATCGAGAGAGCCATCACCCGGCACCGTGAATGCACCTTTAATCACCGCGTCGAGGAAGGATTCCTTTGTGCGATCAAGCTGATTGATCACACCCATCCGCACGTCTTTTGTGTGAACATGCGTGATGCGCTTGTGATGATTATCAATGACACGCAGCACATCGCCACCCGCGAACGCCATATGACCCGCATCATAAAGAAGCGGAATGCCCTCGCCTGAATGTTTCATGAAAAGATCGAGTTCATGCTCCGTCTCGATCACCGCGCCCATGTGATGATGATAAGAAAGCGGCATCCCTTGCTCCGCACACCATTCGCCAAAGGCCGTCATTTTATGCGCGTAGGTCTTGATCTCATCTTCAGAGAGTTTCGGCTTTGTTGACAGCGGCTTTGAGCGATCACCCTGAATGGTCCGTGCCGTCTCACCATAAATGATACATGGCGCCTTCATCGCTTTGAACAAGGTCATCTGTGCGGCGATGCGCTCCTTCTCGCGCTCTATATCGCCATCAAGCAGAAGCCCCGAAAACCATCCGCCACAAACCGAAATGCCGAAACGCGACAAAATCGCGCCGAGTTCTTTCGGGTCGAGCGGAAAACGGCGGCCCGTTTCCATACCCGTGAAGCCCGCTTCGGCGGCCTGCCGTAAACAATCCTCAAGCGAAACATCATCACTCAATTCGACGAGATCATCGTTCCACCACGAGATCGGAGAAATGCCCAGTTTCGCTTTCATTGCCTTGTCCTTGTCGAATATATCGGCGCGCTGAACCCGCGGCCTCATTGGGAGAGCCCTAGACGATTGAGATCACGCCTTCAAGCCGATGGCCGCGGTCACTGCCCCAAAATCGATTACAGCCTAACCAATCGTCTTGATAAGCGCCTCGGTCTCGGTCTTTGAAAGGCTTCCCAACCGCATCGCAACCGACCAGCTTCCATGCGGTGCAACGGTTACCATATTCCCTTTGGCTTTCTCGGCCGTGTAACCCTCGGGCTCCGCTGTTGCAGGGAAAGCCATGCCAATCGCATCCTGATCACCGGTGCGGCTAATCCACCTCACGCATTTACGCGCGTCAGACGGCTTGTAGCGGATATAATCGGCAACACCATCGGGCCGCTTTAACAGCGCGTGCGCATAGCCCTCTTCATCGGCTTCCATATCAATATAAAACACGATTTCAGGATCATACCCTTGACCGGGCTTCAACACATGATGAAGCGAAGGGTCTTTGGCGAGCGCCTCGATAAATTCGCGATAACCGGGTTTCGGCGTGATGTGACCCGGAATGGATTGCCGTACACGCACAGTCTCTGGAGATTTCTTCGCCGTGTAGATGAGTTCACCACCATCGATAGGTCGAAAATTCGCATGCGCGAGATACATGAGATCCATGGGGATTTGCATGAGATTCTCAACATGAAGCTGCGCATCGAAAAGCGTTTCTGAGTCATTAAGTGTGTAAGTCGATGTCGCCCGATAATTAACCGTGAAGGCAACGGTATAGTGGTACACGCCGCCAACCCGCAATGTCTTGGCCGCCTCGTCACATTCGATATAGGCTTTTTGAAAAGGTGCATTCGGCAATTCGCCATGGAGCGGGTGACGATCCTGAGATCCCGGCGCACCCATGCCCGACAACCCACAATGAATGAAAAAAGCTCCATAGGTTTCAAGATAAGACCGCGTATTCACCGGCTCATCAAACATCGATTTCATGGCGAGTTCGCGGCCATCAAAAGCGCACCGCCAAATCTGATGCCCTTTAAAAGGAAGAACAATCATTTCACCGCGCGCATTGGCCACGCGCAAAGCAGCAATACCGCTATCATAGCGGAATGTTGAAACACGAAAAGCGCCCATGGTGAGAAGATGCTTCTCCTTTTCACCAAACATGGCCTCTGTGAGGTCTATACGCAGCGCCATCGGCTTCCTCCTTCACTTAACAATCAATACGCAGTCTCATGCCACATTTTTATTGGTCTTTCCGGCGATCAAGCCAGTCCTTTACTCTGAAATAGCCGCCCACATAAGGCAAGAACCAAGGCTTCCCATGATAGAGGGGATGGGTTGGGAATGTCGGCCGATCAAACGCACATACGCGATTAGAACGACCAATCACTTTGCGGGCGATTTGGTGTCCCAAGTAAGACATCATCGCCACGCCCGAGCCATTGCATCCCAGCGCATAATGAACATTCTCAAATTTGCCCATATGAGGCAATTCATCAATCGTGAACGCAACATTCCCCGTCCAAGCATGCGTGATGCGTGTGCCGCGCAAAGCCGGAAAACGATCCGTCATCATTTTATAGAGAACCGGCGCGGCCTCTTTGGGTTCCGTAGGCGAAAATTTTGCCCGTCCGCCAAAAATCATTCGCCGCCCATCTGGCGACAAGCGATAATAAGAGAGAAGACGCTGTGTGTCCGCAATCGAACGATTGCGCGGGCTTAAGGCTTTCGCGAGATCCTCAGACAATTCCTCCGTGGCAATGATATAAGAACCTATCGGCACAACACGCCGCTTGAATGCCGGCGTTGCTTCGCCCGTATAACCATTGGTCGCCACAATCACATCGCGCGCGCGAATAGTCCCGCGCGGTGTTTCCACATCAATTGAAGTTTCGCGCTGCAAGAGACGCGTCACGGGTGTACGCGTTGCAATCTTGGCGCCTTCACGAAGCGCGAGATCCAGAAGACCTTTGAAGTAAAGCGCGGGATGAAGATGGCCTGCGCGTCCGACAACAAGACCGCCGCGATAAAAATCTGAACCGATTTCCTCGCGCTGCTTTTCTTCTGGAACGAGATAGGCTTCCGCTTTTGAATGACGATTAAGGAGATCAACTTTTTTCTGCATCGGCGCGAAATGCGCGCGGCTCCATGCGCCAACGAAATATCCCGCTCTTGTCCACCCGCATTTGATATTCTCGCGCGCGATCAAATCTTCAATATGGCCGAAGGCTTCTGCAGCATCATTCAAAAAGGGTTCTGCTTCCTCTGCCGGAAGTG
>CANGSG010000113.1 GCA_947456435.1 Hyphomicrobiales bacterium | reverse complement strand
TTGAGCGCTTTCGCGTCAATCAATTCACGCGCAAGAGCTCCGCAGGCAATAACGAGTGTTTTGCCTGCGGCCTTGATCACGCCCGGATCGTGCGTTGCGAGAGAAGCGATTTCGCGGTTTCAACCGCCACCGCCGCATCACGGCAATAGGCGTCAGCACCGACCGCTTCCGCAAAGGCTTCATTCAAAGGTGCACCACCAACGAGCACGAGGAAGTCGTTGCGCATGCCCTTTTCTTTGAGCGTGTCGATCACGACTTTCATATAAGGCATGGTGGTTGTCAGAAGTGCCGACATGCCAAGAATGTCCGGCTTATGCTCTTCGAGCGCTTCGATATATTTTTCGACCGGATTGTTGATGCCGAGATCGATGACTTCGAAGCCCGCACCTTCCATCATCATGCAGACAAGATTTTTACCAATGTCGTGAATGTCGCCCTTCACGGTGCCGATAACCATTTTGCCAACCTTCGGCGCGCCGGTTTCGGCGAGCAAAGGACGCAGCAATTGCATGCCGGCCTTCATCGCATTCGCCGACATCAACACTTCGGGAACAAAGAGAATGCCATCACGGAAATCGACGCCGACAATGCGCATGCCTTCGACGAGGGCTTTGGTCAGAATGTCGTAAGGAGTCCAGCCGCGCTTCAAGAGCACATTGACGCCTTCGACAATCTCTTCACCGAGACCGTCATAAAGATCGTCATGCATCTGCTCTACGAGCTCGTCGTCGCTAAGCGTATTGAGGTCGAGATCACCGTCGGCCATGAGTCTATTTCCTTCGCGAAGGTCTATTAAGCGCTTCCCTTCTAAACTGAATAGAAGCCCCTCGTCGAGATCGCTGTCGGAATTGGGACGTTCCCTCCCCTGATTACGACAGGAAACCCCATCGTTTCAGAGTGAAACGTCCCAAAAAGAGTTAAACCGGACCGCCGATCAGCCCCTAAGCCGGGCATTATCCGGGTCGAAGGGCGACTCGGCCACAATCTGCGCCCGGTAGGATTTACCCAAAATGGTGACATCCATTTCGGTCCCGAGAGCTGAATATTCAGGTGAAACCATGGCGAGCGCGAGCGACTTGCCAAGCCGCCAGCCATAACCGCCCGATGTGCAGCGACCGACAAGTTTACCGCCTTTGTGGATCGACTCAGAGCCACGCGCATCGACATCGTCAATGCCGTGCACTTCAAGCGTGACGAAGGAATTGGCGAAGCCCTTTTGCTGCCAAGCAACCAACGCATCGCGACCCAAGAATTGACCCTTATTAGGATGAACGAAACGCTGAAGGCCCGATTCAAAAGCGGAATACTCAATCGACAATTCGCGACCGACGAGGCGGTAGGATTTCTCAATCGCCATCGACATCATCGCGCGGATACCAAACGGCTTGATGCCGAATTTAGCGCCCGCCTTCATCAAGAGATCAAAGAGATGATTTTGCATTTCAATCGGGTGATGGAATTCATAACCCAATTCACCAATGAAGTTCACACGAAGCACATCGCAATGCACCGCGCCGACCGAAATACGCTGACCCGTGAGCCAAGGGAAGGCTTCGTTCGACATATCCGCATCGGTTAAAGATTGCAGCACTTCACGTGACTTCGGACCGGCGAGCACCAATACACCGTATGCCGTTGTGATCGGCGTGAAACGCACACTGCCGTCCTTCGGCAGAAGCTTTTTGAGCGTGTCGTGATCGTGACGTTCAAGCGCACCCGCCGAGACGAGATAAAATGTATCCGGCGCACTTTCATAGACAGTGAATTCCGCACGCACACCACCGCGCGTTGTGAGCAAATGGCAAAGCGCAATGCGACCACGTTGTTTCGGAATGCGATTGGCAAAAATTGAATCAAGCCAAGCGCGCGCACCGGGGCCAGAAATAATGCACTTCGCAAAGGCCGACATGTCCTGTAAGCCCACGCCATTGGTGACGTTTTTCACTTCGTCGCCAACGAAGGGGAAATAATTCGAGCGGCGGAAGCTCCACTTTTCTTTCACCTTGCCATCATCCGCCGGTGGGGCATGGTTCTCATTGGTGAGCACGTCATCGACATTGAGCTCAGTTGCCGGCACCTCATAACCGGGAGGGGCAAACCAGTTCGGACGCTCCCACCCATAAACAGAACCAAACACGGCGCCGAGCGCCTTCATGCGATCATAGCAAGGGGTCTGACGCAAAGGCCGCGCGGCCACACGTTCTTCATCCGGGTAATGCGGCGTAAAGACATTCGCATAGGCTTCTTCGTTCTTTTCCCGAAGATAGCCGCGGCCGGCATAAGGGCCGAAGCGACGCGGATCGACGCCCATCAAATCAACCGTTGGCTCGCCATCGACAATCCATTCGGCAAGCTGCCAACCAGCGCCACCCGCAGCCGTGACGCCGAAGCTGTGGCCTTCATTCAACCACACATTCGGCAAATCCCATGCAGGGCCGACGATCGGATTGCCATCGGGCGTATACGCGATAGCGCCATTATAAACTTTCTTGATGCCGACTTCGCCGAAAGCCGGAACACGCACAATCGCCGCTTCAATATGCGGCGCAAGACGATCAAGATCTTCCTGGAAGAGTTCGTATTCGGAATCCTTATGCGGACCATCGACATAGCAGACGGGCGCGCCTTTTTCATAAGGGCCGAGAATGAAACCGCCAGCTTCTTCACGCATATACCATGACGAATCCGCTTCGCGCAGAACGCCCATTTCGGGCAAGCCTTTTGCGTGACGTTCTTGAACAGCCGGGTGCGGCTCGGTGACGATATATTGATGCTCAACGGGGATAACCGGAATATCAAGGCCAAGCATCTTGCCCGTTTGACGCGCGAAGTTACCCGATGCAGAAACAATATGCTCGCACTGTATGTCGCCCTTATCGGTCTTCACCAGCCACTCGCCCGATGTCGTGCGCTCAATGCCGACCACTGTTGTATTGCGATAGATTTCGGCGCCGCGCGCACGCGCGCCTTTCGCAAAAGCCTGCGTAAGATCAGCAGGCTGAATATACCCATCATCGGGATGCTGGATCGCGCCGAGCAGGCCTTCGGTATTGCAGAGCGGCCAGATCTCTTTCACTTGCGCGGGCGTGAGCTTGTTGACCTTGACGCCAATCGTTTCCGCAACGCCTGCATAATACATGAATTCATCCCAACGCGTTTTTGTGCGCGCAAGGCGAATATTCGAAACCTTCTTGAAGCCGACCGACTGACCGGTCTCCGCTTCTAAACTGCCATAGAGATTGACGGAGTATTTGTGCAGCTGGCCAACGGAATAAGACATATTAAATAGCGGCAAGAGACCGGCCGCATGCCAGGTCGAGCCTGAGGTGAGTTCTTTCCGCTCGATGAGCGCGACATCCGTCCAGCCTTTTTTAGCAAGATGATAGAGCGTTCCGACCCCGACAACGCCCCCGCCAATCACTACTACCCGCGCCGTCGATTTCATGTCCCGCTGCTCCTGTTCGCCTGCCCTAATCGCTCGCGAGTCTTACACTCCGAGCCTGAGCGTGGGTTATACCTTCCCTGAGGTCCCCTCACCCGTCTTACCGCATTTCGACGCTCGATATCCCGCCGCCGTCAAGACTACCCCCATTCCGCCACCCCCGGCTTCCTCTCATGAATATGGTGAGGTGGGCTCATCGAATATGACGGCTTGCGACAAGAAATGGCGCGATTGGGGCAGTATTAGCCGCCAGCTGGTCTTATGACTTAAAAGCATGAGACGAGGCGGCATGTGGCCCCTCGCAGGTGGAGGCTTTCATGTCCAATCTGGCGCAGGATCAGCATTCAGACACCGGTCGTCGCGGGCGTGACGCCCGTCGCGCAGCCCGCGCCTCGCGCGGGGGCGCCTCGATCCCCTATATCACGCGTCAAAGCCCGCTCGTCGAATTCCTCTCGGAGGAAGCGATGCAGATCATCGAGCACAATGCCGAAACCTTGCTTGAAGAAATTGGCATTGAGTTCCGCGAATATCCAAACGCATTGAAGCTGTTGAAAGATGCCGGTTGCGACATCAAGGGTGAACGCGTGCGTTTCCCGCGCGGCCTTGCGAAGAAACTCATCTCCACTGTGCCCTCGCACTATACGCAGCATGCACGCAACCCTGCACGCAGTGTCGAGATCGGCGGCAAGAACACCGTATTCGCGCCGGTTTATGGTTCGCCCTTCGTCCATGATCTCGACAAGGGTCGTCGCTACGGCACGATTGAGGATTTCCAGAATTTCGTGAAACTCGCTTATATGTCGCCGCATATGCACCATTCGGGCGGGACAGTATGTGAGCCTGTTGATCTACCGGTGAACAAGCGCCATCTTGAGATGGTCTATGCGCATATGCGTTATTCGGACAAAGCCTATATGGGCTCGGTCACGCATCCTGATCGTGCGGAAGATACCGTGAACCTTGCCAAGATTATGTTCGGCGACGAATTTATTGATCAGAACACGGTTCTCACAAGCCTCATCAATGCGAATTCGCCGATGGTGTGGGACAATACGATGTTGGGCGCGGCGGAAGTTTATGCGCGCAACAATCAAGCTTGCATTATCACACCCTTCATTCTCTCAGGCGCGATGAGCCCAGTGACAATCGCAGGAACGCTAACTCAGGTCCTTGCGGAAGTATGGGCTGGTACGTCCTTCGTGCAACTCGTGCGCCCTGGCGCACCAGTGATCTTCGGGACCTTCGTATCAACACTCTCGATGCAATCGGGTGCGCCAACATTTGGAACGCCAGAAGGTTCGCTCGCCATCTTCGGTGCCGCACAACTTGCACGACGCATGAAAATGCCCTTCCGTACTGGCGGCTCGCTCTGCGCTTCAAAATTGCCAGATGCGCAAGCGGCTTACGAAAGCGCCAATACGCTGATGCCGACTTTATTGGCGGGCACCAATTTCGTGCTTCATGCCGCAGGGTGGATGGAAGGCGGTCTTGCTTCGTCTTATGAAAAATTCATCATGGATTGCGATCAACTCGGTGCGATGCATGTGCTCGCCAAGGGCATCGATATGAGCGAGAACGGCCAAGCCATGGAAGCGTTCCGCGAAGTGCCTCCCGGCGGTCATTTCTTAGGCTCTGCGCATACACAATCGAATTTCGAAAATGCGTTTTATCGCTCAAGCGTCTCCGACAATAATTCCTTCGAACAATGGGATGCGGAAGGTCGTAAAGACGCCTCGCAACGGGCGAATGCAATCTTCAAGCGCATGCTTGGTGAATATGAGGCGCCCGCCATCGATCAAGGCGTGGATGAGGCGCTGCGTGACTATATTGAGCGCAAAAAAGCCTCAATGCCGGACGCGACCTACTGAAATTCCCCTAAAAGCGGTGGATAAGTCCGAAATCGCGCTCGGCTTTGCTCCTCACATCAGGTTTTGAGGACAAGATACTGAATCGTCGCATAGATTCGCCCGTAAGGGCATCTGGCGCGTTTCACATCGGCGATGCACTCGGGGTTATACCGTATGGCCAAGGCCATTTCTCCAGCGATTACCCAAGCGCTGGCGCAGTTGCGTCAGGCTGTAACGACGCTTGAAAGCGTGGTCGCGCGGCGCGCTGAGGATGATCGCACGCTTGATCTCATGAAAAAAGAACTTGCTCTCATGCAAGATGAGCGCGCGAAACTTGCGAATGATCTTGATGGGGCACTCGCAAAAGCGACTCGCCTCGATGCCGTTACGGGTGAACTGGCACGTCGCGTTGATCGTGCGACGACGACCGTACGTGAAGTCCTCTCCGACCTTACACCAAGGAGCTGACGGATCATGGGACAAGTCACCGTCAGCGTTGCCGATAAAACATACCGTATCGCCTGCAATGATGGACAGGAAGCGCATCTTATTAAATTGGCGGCCGAGCTTGATCGTAAGATCAATGAAATGCGCGACTCATTTGGCGAGATTGGTGATAGCCGCCTCACCGTGATGGCCGCGATCACCTTTATGGATGATCGCGAAGAGATGAAAAATCGCATCGCTTCGCTTGAAAATGAAATAGCCTACTTAAAAGAAAGCCGCGCAACGATGGATATGGCGGCCAACAAAACGGAAGCGGAAGTCGCAACGGCCATTGCTAGCGCCGCGAGCCGCGTCGAAGAGATCGCGAAACGTCTCTCCGGTCTCGACGATTAAAGCGCGCTCACGCCTCTTTCGCGCGGTCTCGCAAAACGAATTTCTGAATCTTGCCCGTTGATGTTTTCGGCAAGTCCGTAAACACGATATGGCGCGGGCATTTGAAGGAGGCGAGATGCGTCTTGCACCACGCAATCAATTCATCTGCCGTCGCTGTCTTACCCGGCTTTAA
>CANGSG010000112.1 GCA_947456435.1 Hyphomicrobiales bacterium | reverse complement strand
GGCTTCCGGAATCATGGGCAGATAAATCGTGACCGTATCGCCTTTGTGCACGCCATGCGCTTTGAGCACATTCGCGAAACGGCACACTTCATCATGCAATTCCTGATAGGTGATGTGTTTGGATTCGGACGGATCATCGCCCTCCCAGATGATTGCTGTTTGATTGGCGCGCTTGGGCAAATGGCGATCGATGCAATTCATCGATACATTGGTGATGCCGTCTTCAAACCATTTGATTGAAACATTGCCGGGCGCGTAGCTCGTGTTCTTCACTTTGGTGAAGGGCTTTAGCCAATCGATACGCTTGCCGTGCTCGCCCCAAAAAGCTTCCGGATCTTTGATCGAGGCGTCATACATCGCCTTGTATTGTGCATCATCCACATAGGCACGCTTGGCCCAGTCACCGGACACGGGATAGAGCTTGTCGGACATCGGACTTTCCTCTCCTGGCGTCGCACTCGATTTTGGTTCAAGCGGACGGATCGCGTTTTGAATGGCAAAGGGCCTTTTAACCGGCCCCGGCGCCTCTACCTCTATTATGATTAGACAAGGGGGCTGGACAAGGCCGGAACGTGTCACACTTTGGTCGGTCAAACCAAAGACGGGGTCCGGAAACGAAAAAAGAGCTCTAAACGCCGCCCAGCTTGCAGATATGAGCCCATTCGGCGTCGGTTACCGGCTGAACAGAGAGGCGCATTGAGGTGACGAGCGCCATTTTTGCGAGTTTCGGATCGGCTTTGACTTCGGCCAACGTCACCGGATGTTTGAACGGCTTCACCGCTTTCAAATCGACAACCACCCAAGGCTCGCCTGGTTCGGCCGTCGGGTCGGGATAGGCTTCGCGGATCACTTCGACAATGCCGACAATCTCCTTGCCTTCATTGGAATGATAAAAAAATCCCTGTTCGCCTTTCTTCATTGCCATCAAATGGAGCTTGGCCAAATGATTACGCACGCCATCCCAATGCGTGCCTTTGGTACCGGCTTTCACCTGTTGATCCCATGACCATTTGAAAGGTTCTGATTTATAAAGCCAATGCGCCATTTTCATTCCTCTTTTATTTTTTAGGACGGCGCGAAGGCGCCGGCGGGCCTTGCCCTTGCGCACGCAATTGCGTGCGGGATTACTCTCCTTTAATCGGTCTATTCATCAACATGTTCACAGCATCATCGACCGATAATTTTCCATCCAAAATCGCGGCCATTGCGGCAACGATCGGCATATCGACACCGCGCGCTCTAGCCATCTGACCAAGAATACGCGCTGTAAACACACCTTCGGCCAGTTTACCGCCACCTGCTTCTGATACGGATTTGCCGGATCCGAGATCATGTCCGAACGCAAAATTTCGCGAGTGAAGCGAGCTTGCCGTCAACACAAGATCGCCAAGCCCTGCAAGGCCCACAAGCGTATCAGGCTTTGCATCATAGGTTTTTGCAAAGCGCTGTAATTCGGCAAAGCCGCGCGCGATTAACGCGGCACGCGCGCTCTCTCCAAGGCCGCGGCCTTGAACAATACCGGCAGCAATCGCGAGCACATTTTTAGCGGCACCCCCAATTTCAACACCGCGCACATCGCTTGAATGATAAACGCGAAAGCGCGATGACGAGAGAGCGCGCGCAAGCGCCGCTGCAATCTCTTCAACAGGTGCAGCAAGTACAACAGCGGTCGGCAATCCGCGCGCGACATCATCGGCAAAACTCGGACCCGAAAGCACGGCAGGCATGGCACCGGGCAACGCATCAGCCACGATTTCGCTCATGAATTCACCAGAACGGCGATCAATACCTTTTGCGGCAATAATCACGGGGAGACCACTTTTCATCACAAGCGCTAAGGCTTCCGAGATTTCACGCACATGTTGTGCAGGCACAGCAAGAATGATTGCGCGCGCTATTGATAAAGCCTCTTTCAAAGACGATGTCGGATGAATGGATTGAGGCAATTGAATGCCCGGAAGGCGCTTAGAATTTTCGCGAGATTGAATCATCGCGTCCGCTTGTTCCGCGTTGCGACTCCACAAGGTGACACGGCGGCCCGCATGTGCAGAAGCGAGGGCAAGCGCTGTACCCCAACTTCCTGATCCGATGACGGCAATATCATCAAACATGTCGTATGCTTTCTCTGGAATCACTTTCAATCATCAAGGGCCATCGCGCGCGCGGCGCAAAATCAAGCCCGTCGGTGAGACCTAGGCTTAAGCGTTCAAGACCAGCCCACGCGATCATCGCGCCGTTATCGGTGCACAGCGCTGGTGGCGGCGCGATCAAGGGTAATTTCTTCAGAGTAGCTAAACTCTCAAGCCCCGCGCGGATCGCACTATTGGCCGCAACACCACCGGCAATTACAAGTGCAGTCACAGGAATTTGCAAATCATTCAAACGCTCAAAAGCCATACGCGTGCGATCAATAATACTCTCGACTATTGCTCTTTGAAATGACGCGCAAAGATCTCGTACATCTTGCTCTGAGAGGGGCGCAATTTTTTCGGCTTCAACACGAACAGCGGTTTTCAAACCCGACAAAGAAAAATTCGGCTCTTTGCGACCAATTAATGGACGCGGTAAATTAAATCGTTTTGCATCTCCTTCAAGCGCCAAGCGTTCAACTTGCGGCCCGCCCGGATAAGGAAGGCCGAGCATTTTCGCAACTTTGTCGAAGGCTTCTCCAATGGCATCATCGATCGTCGTGCCGAGACGAAGATAATCGCCAACACCTTTCACGACGAGAAGTTGCGTATGTCCGCCGGAAGCGAGCAGCAACAAATAGGGAAAGTCGACACCATCCGTCAGACGCGGAGAGAGCGCATGTGCTTCGAGATGATTGACGGCGAGAAACGGCTTTTGAGTGACAAGCGCCAAGGCTTTCGCAGTGGTCAGTCCCACCATCACCCCGCCGATGAGACCGGGGCCTGCGGCAGCGGCGATTCCATCCATATCCGAGAGTTTGAGACCGGCCCCAGCCAGAGCGCGCTTCACAAGAACATCCATCACCTCGACATGGGCGCGGGCGGCAATTTCGGGCACGACCCCGCCATAGGCGGCGTGATCCTCGATCTGGCTCAAGACTTCATTTGAAAGAATATGGCCGCGCCCATCCGCGCCGCGCTCTACAATGGCGGCGGCGGTTTCGTCACAAGTGGTCTCAATTCCCAGGATTCGCATCGCGTAGGCCTTCAACGCCCCTATCGCCGGGCAAAACGAGCCCCTATAGTCCGTTCTTGACGGTGGCCGGGTGCGCCCGACATCGCATGATGGGAGAATGAGGGCAAGGTCGAACGTGTCGGCGTTAAATCCATTTAAAATTGGGACTCGCGGAAGTCCCCTCGCGCTCTGGCAGGCTCATGAAGTCGCCGCGCGCCTCAGAAAGGCTTTGTCTCTTCCGGAAGAGGGTGTGACGCTCGAAATCATCCGGACTTCGGGGGATATGAGTCAGGCCAGCGGGGCGGCGCTTGTCGGCGGCAAAGGCGCGTTCACTAAAGAACTCGACGAAGCCATGCTTGAAGGCCGGATCGATCTGGCGGTCCATTCGGCGAAAGATATGCCGACCGCCTTTCCGGACGGAATCGACATTATTGGCTATCTACCGCGCGAAGATGTGCGCGACTGCCTAATTTCCGCGCGTTATGCGCGGATCGAAGATCTTCCCCCCAATGCCCATGTTGGTACGGCGAGCTTACGCCGCGCGGCTTTGGTCAAGCGTATCCGACCCGATATCCGCACCGCCGTATTGCGCGGCAATGTCGAAACCCGCTTGCGTAAATCGGCCGATGGGGAAGTGGACGCGACCATGCTCGCGCTCGCCGGTCTCAAAAGATTGGGCCTTGCCGATAAAGCGGCTGCCATCCTGCCGCTGGACACATTCCCTCCCGCGCTGGGGCAAGGTGCGGTGTCGATCACCGCACGCACGGGCGACAAGCGCTCTCTCGATGCCGTCGCCGCCATCTCTTGTGTCGAAACGGGATTCGCGCTCGCGACCGAACGCGCCTTCCTGAAAATGCTCGATGGTTCATGCCGGACGCCGATTGCCGGTTATGCAACGGTCAAAGACGGTATGATTTCATTTTCTGGCATGTATTTAAGCGACGATGGCCAGAGGAGTTTCAGCGCCTCGGCATCGGGGCCCGTGTCTGAGGCTGAAGCTCTCGGCAAAAAGGCAGCGCGCGAGATTTTGGCCATTCTGCCTGCCGATCTCAGGACCGGAGCCGCGTGAGGGTACTCGTTACACGGCCAATTGAAGACGGCGCGGGAACGATTGAGCGCCTTAAAAAAGCAGGCATTGAGGCCATTCTGGCCCCTGTGACCGCGATTACGGGCACCGGAAACATCCCGCCGGCGCAGAACATCGATGCCGTTTTAATCTCGAGCGCCAATGCGATTCGTCATCTTCCGGAAACCGCACGTGCAGGTTTGAGCGCTATCCCAACATTTTGTGTCGGTGAAAAGACCGCCTCCGTCGCCCGACATGCCGGTTTTCAGTCCGTCATGACGGGCACAGGTGACGGGCGCGCTTTGGTCAATCTTGTGGCCTCGAAATTCAGAGCGCCTGCGGCTCTCCTCTATCTGACCGGGACCCCGCGAAAGCCCTTCATTGAAGACGGACTCTCCCATCAAGGGTTTCAGCCGATCGTGATCGAACTCTATCAGACGGTACAAATTGATCCTTGGCCCGGGATGGCCTGTTTGGAGGTCGAGACTTGCAATTTTGGACTGCATTTCTCCCGTGCGAGTGTCGAAGCGCTTTTGAAGGCGGCTGAGGTCGCCCGTCTTTCCGAATTTCTGCTTGGCCTAAACCATCTCTGCCTTTCCGAAGATGTGGCCACACCGCTGCGCGAGGCGGGATGTTCTAAAATCCGGATCGCGCCCAAACCAACAGAAGAAGATCTCCTCGCCCTGCTCCATATCAAGGAAACCTAAACCTTAACGAGCGATGCTGGTGCTCGAATCGGATATGAGACCGGCAGAATGAGCGACGACCATCCCTCCCGCGAAGAGCAAGACCCGACGCGCCGCCGGTCGAGCCGCTCTGTTCCGCCGATCATCGATCTCAAAGCCGATTCACAAAAAGGCACCCGGCAAACGGATGCCTCCTCGACGCCCAAAAGTGAGTCTTCCGCCATGCCTCATCGTATTGCCTCGACTATGATGGGGCCGCTGATCATTGGTGCCCTTGCCGGGGCGATCGCGGGCATGATCGCAACATTCCTCATGATGTCACTGCCGACAAAATCCAAAGATGATCTTGGCCAAAGGCTTGTGACAGTTGAAGCGGCGCAGTCTCTCTACGCGACGTCTGATCGCGCGCTCACTCTCGAACAACAAGATCGCGCCTTTGAGAAAAAGATCATCACCCTTGAAGAGAGCGCGACAAAATATAATCAGAAATTTGCTGAGCTTGACCAAACCAATCAAAAGCTTTCAGACCTGATTGCCTCTGCGCAAAAAACACTGCAAGCGCCGCCTGAAATGCAATCAAACGACGCTTTGAATAATCTCATTGCGCGCATTGATGCCCTGACAGTGAATATGGATTCGATGAAGGCGGAGACGACGCACTCAAAGCCGGATGAGATGCTCCGTTTAACAAGTGGCCTAATACTTTCGATTTTGATCAGAGACCGCATTTTAAAGAATGAATTTTTTGACCATGAGCTTGAAACTCTAAATTCTTTGAAGATCGATGGCCTTGAATTCAGTAATCTGCAAAACATCACCTCAGCGACACCTGAACCACAAAAGACGGTTATGCCAACGTCTCAAGATCAAGCTTCCAAGAACTGGAATGATCGCTTGCTCTCCGCGCTTTCTCGAATTGTGACGATATCACCGGTTGAAGTCACTCCGACTAATAAAGCTGAGACTATAGGTAACAGCAAACTACCCGCCATTAATCAAATTATCGATATTTTGACTGACCGGATCAAACTCGAAAGCACTAAATCATGATAAGGCTCATCGTCCTTATCACCCTTTTGACAGGTGCCGCCTTAGGTCTGACAATTTTGTCAGATGTTGACGGCTCTCTTTCGATGACGCTACTCGGTTATCGGATAGAGACGAGTCTCACCATTGGTGTGATCGCGATCTTGATTGTCACAATTGTTCTTGCTTCACTCTGGTCCGTTATTCGTTTCATCTTTCGTATTCCTGAAATGATTTCGCTCGGTCTTTCGGGAAGGCGAAAACATAAAGGCCATCTTGCCGTATCGCGCGGCATGATTGCCCTTGGTGCGGGAGATGCGTTTGTTGCACGTCAAAGCGCTGAGGAAGCACGCCGATTGCTCGGCGCTGAGCCTTTAACTCTCTTATTATCAGCGCAATCAGCACAGCTCGATGGCAATCGTCTTAAAGCT
>CANGSG010000111.1 GCA_947456435.1 Hyphomicrobiales bacterium | reverse complement strand
GTTCGTCTTCGAGGAAGGCACAAGCTGGAACACGCTCGGTCTCAAAGGCGACGAAACGGTTTCGATCCCGGGCCTCACATCTGTGAAGCCGCGTCAGAAAATGGAACTCTTGATCACGGATGCGCAAGGTAAAGTGACAAAGGTTCCGGTGATTTGCCGCATCGATACGCTTGATGAAATCGAGTATTTCAAGAACGGTGGTATCTTGCACTATGTGTTGCGTCAGTTGGCAGCGTAAACAAAACGCGCTTTAGAGATAAAAAAACCCGCCGGGGCAATCCGGCGGGTTTTTGTTTGAATACAAAAAACTCTAAGTACGAAGCCGGGCTGTAATCTCAATCTCGACTTTCATCTCGGGCCGCAACAAACCGGCAACGATATAGATACCCCCTGCTGGACGGATTTCACCAAGCACGTCGCCGCAGACGGCAAGTACAGGTTCACAATAAGCCCGATCTGTGACGAAATATTGCGCACGTAAAATCTGCTGCATGGACGAGCCAGCCTCTTTCAAAACGGCTTCAACTGTTTTGAAAATATTGCGCGTCTGCTCAACCGGATCATCCGGCAGGAACATGGTTTTGTAATCGTAACCTGTCGTGCCCGAGATAAAGACGAGATCGCCGTCGACAACGGCGCGCGAATAGCCAAAGGCTTTCTCGAAGGGAGAACCGGTTGAGATCAGGCTACGGCTCATTTTTATTACTTCAACAAAGGCGACCAAGCCGGGTCAGAACTATAATTTTGAGTTGGCACAGTATTTTCAACGCGGCCTGTCGTGTCAACCATGAAAACACGTGATCCCGCCGCGCCCGGTTGATCGCGGAAGAACATCAGGTAACGGCCATTCGGTGCCCATGTGGGACCTTCATTGTGGAAGCCTTCGGTGAGAATGCGCTCACCTGATCCATCAGGCTTCATAATGCCGATGGCGAATTGCCCACCCTTCTGCCGCGTGAACGCAATATAGTCGCCTTTTGGTGACCAGACGGGCGTTGAATAGCGCGCGCTTTCACCAAAGGAGAGACGCTTCGCGCTTCCGCCTGTTGCGGACATCACATAGATTTGCTGCGTGCCGCCACGATCGGATTCAAATACAATCTGAGAACCGTC
This sequence comes from Hyphomicrobiales bacterium, assembly GCA_947456435.1. Classification (GTDB taxonomy): domain Bacteria; phylum Pseudomonadota; class Alphaproteobacteria; order Rhizobiales; family Beijerinckiaceae; genus CAIUPE01. The sequence continues at coordinate 5,273 of CANGSG010000111.1, read as the reverse complement.
CGGTGCGTAAGACGGTGAAGTATCAATCGCATTGGTATCGGTTAAACGCGTTGTTGCGCGCGAACGTAAATCCATCACATAGATATTTGATGACGATCCCTTGGCAAGACTCATAACAACTTTTTGACCATCGGGCGAAAAGCGTGGCGCGAAAGTCATGCCAGGAAAATCACCAACGACCTCACGTTGCCGCGTCTCGGTGTTCATAATGTAAACTTTAGGGTCACCCTCGCCGAAGGCCATGTAAGCCACTTCTTGACTGGTTGGTGAAAAACGCGGTGTGACAACGAGTTCGCTTCCATCTGTGAGATAGCGTGCATTAGCGCCGTCCTGATCCATGATGGCCAGACGTTTCACGCGCTTGTCTTTTGTGCCGGTCTCGTCAACAAAAACGACACGCGTATCAAAGAAGCCTTTTTCGCCCGTGATGCGGGAGTAAACCAAATCGGAAATGATATGTGACACGCGGCGGGTTAAAGCGGCGTCTGTCACAAATTGTTGGCCGGTCAATTGTTGTCCTGCCAAAATATCCCAAAGCCGAAATTCTGTTTTCAGTTTTCCGGAAGCGTCTTTCGTGACACGACCTGTAACCAAAGCCTGCGCGTTGATCGCTTTCCAAGAGGCGAAATTAGGTGCCGCATCAAAATTGACATTCTTCTCAATGAAGGCCGCTTTATCGATCGGCTGAAAAATTCCCGATCGTTTGAGATTGTTGCGAATGATCTCGCTCATCAGTGCCGCGCTTTCCGGATCAGATCCGACAAAATCAGCAATAGCGATGGGCATAGGCTGAAAATTGCCCTTATCAACCGTGATCGACAATTCGGCATGTGCCTCGCGCGGCAATAGCGGCGTGACAGCTAATCCAATAAGAAGGAGAGCAGAGACAATTTGAGTAAAACGCATGACCGGCTTTTCCTTGAAACAAGAGAACGCAATGATTTTGGTGGTTTGAATTTTCATCGTCACAACATGGCCTTCATATCGAAGGTGACAGCGAGGCTCTTCCAGTCCGAATAATAAGACTTGAATTGCGGCGGAATGTTAAAGGGTGCGCATTGGCGGATCGCGCGGATCGCACTTTCCTCCATCGCCTTCATAGAAGGGTCTGAGGATGAGTCGACAGCCGTCGGTAAGCCATCAAGCGAACCATCCTCGCGCAAACCGATACGAATGATCGGGCGCAGATTGTCGGCACCCGTGACCCATGCGGGCGGGCTCCAGCATTTGGTAATCTGATCCCTCAAGAGGCCGGATAATTGATCGCGTTGGCTCAATGTCAGCTTCGAGGCTGTGCCCGTTGCACTGCCCGCCGTCGATGTTTTTGAAACCTCGCTACCGGTCGATGCCATTTTTTGTGGCGTCTCCTTTGACTGCAGCAATTTCTCAAGCGCGTTCGGATCGAAATTGGGTTCGGTCTTTTTCGGCGCCTCAGCCGGTTTCGGCGGCTGCGCCTTCTTTTGCTGATCGAGAAGCTTGGCTAATTGGTCTGCTTCAAATTTTGGCGGCTGCGGTTTTGGCGGCTCCTGTTTAGGCGGCGGGGCTTGTTTCAACCCATCGGGCTTCGGCTCTTCGGGAGCCGGTTGCGGCTTCACGTCAGGCTGTGGGGGCGTTGGAGGCGTCTGTTGTTGTGGCTTAGGCGGCTCCGGTTTTGGCTCCGGCTGCGGCTCGGGCGGTTTGGCAGCCGGCGTCGGGATGTCTTTTTTTGCCTCACCCGAGTCAGGCTTTGGTGCGGGCTGGTCTGATTGTTTATCGACCTTGATTTTGGCGTCAGGCTTTACGGTTTTTGCCGTTTTGTCGCCTTTGGTGAGGGCGGTGAGCTCATCGGTCGTGATCATGTCGACCGCAATCGATTCCGGCTGCTCTTCAAAATTCGGCGCGGATGTGAAGGCAATCAACGTCGCAAGCAAAAGCGCCGCGTGAATCACGGCGGAAAGCGGAATGCCAGGTTCGGACCAATTGATCTTCACCTTAAGTGTTCCGTCATTTCGTTTGCACGGGTTCGTTGACCAGCGCGACTTTTTTGTAACCGGCTGATGTCAAAGCCGCCATCACTTCGGCCACTTTGCCATAAGCGATGCTTTTGTCGCCGCGCACGAAGATGCGCTCTTCTGGGCCCGTTTTGGCAATCGCTTGAAGCTTGGGGATGAGCTCAGAGACCGTTGTCTCTGTATCCATCAGATAGAGTTTGCCGTCGGCCTTTAACGAGACCACAAGCGGTTGCTTGTCGACATTGAGAGCTGCCGCGCCGGTTTGTGGCAGATCGAGCGGCACGCCCGTGGTAAGCATCGGGGCCGCCACCATAAAGATAATCAGAAGCACCAACATCACATCGATGAAGGGCGTCATATTGATATCCGCCATCGGACGATGTCTACGACCGCCGCGCCTTCTGCGACCGCCACCTCCCCCCGCACCTGCTGTTGCCATGGCCATGGGTTACATCCTCCCGTCAGCCGCCGATTCGCTGATCGACATGGCGTGAAAGAATGGCCGAGAACTCATCGGCAAAGGCTTCAAGCCGTGCTTGTTGTTTAGCCGCGCGTGATTGCAACCAGTTATAAGCAATAACGGCGGGGATAGCGGCGAAGAGGCCGATCGCAGTAGCAAAGAGAGCCTCGGCGATACCGGGGGCCACGACCGCAAGCGATGTATTCTTTGAGGCCGCAATGCCACGGAACGCGGTCATGATCCCCCAAACCGTTCCGAAGAGACCGATAAAGGGTGAAGCGGCGCCAATCGTCGCCAGCACGAGCAATTTCGATTCAAGACGTCCAACCTCGCGCTGAATGGTGACATCCAACACCTTATCGATGCGCTGTGTAAGGTTCATGAAGGATGCGGCATTGGCCTGAAGTGAGCGCTTCCATTCTCCCATCGCCGCCATGAAGACGGCGGCCATATCATTGGTGTTGGTGTCTTTGAGGGAATCATAAAGCTCATCAAGCGAACGGCCTGACCAGAACACATCTTCAAATCGATCCATGGCCGATTGCGTGCGAGCATAAAGGACTGATTTATCGATGATGATGCCCCAGCACCAAACCGACGCGCCTAACAAGCCCAACATCACCAGTTTGACGACAAAAGCCGCCTGCCAGAACATGCTCCAGAGTGTGATGTCGCTTGTTGCCGCCGCTACGCCATTGGCAATGATTTCAGTCGATTCCATGCGTGATGTCCTGTCCTCGCGGCCGACGCGCCGGGGATGCCGGCCATGCCGCGTAAATCCGGCAAAACAAGGGCCGAACCCTCTTGGCCCGTTCAGTTTGATTCAATCAAACCTGTTCAGACATCATCAATGTTAACGGAGTGTTACGATAGGCCGAAAAGGCCTAGATCGTTTCAAGCTGAGCCCGAAGGATAGCGGGCATGCGGGCGGGCTTTCCATCAGCCACAAGCGCAACCAGAACCTCAGCCGTCATCAAGATCTCGTCGCCGCGAACAATACGCTGATGAAGCGTAAGTGAAGCACCTTTGATCATACCCATCCGCGTTTCGACGCGAATCATATCGTCCATGCGGGCGGGCTTTAGCCAATCAATCTCCATATGACGCACAGCGAATGACAAAGCGCCCGCACCGCCGTTACCAAACAGAGCCGCTTGGTCAATGCCGCGCGCACGTAAGGCTTCCGTACGTCCGCGCTCGAGAAAGCGAAGATAAGAGGCGTGATAAACCACGCCTGAGAAATCAGTATCTTCGTAATAGATACGGATGGAGAGTTGATGAGGAGTATTCTTCTCCATCACGTCAGTCCTCATCCGTGAAAAGACCAAATTGTGGGAGTTCACGTTTTGGTTCGACAAGACCGAGATGCTTGAAGGCCGGTGCCGTCAATACACGTCCGCGTGGTGTCCTCTGCAAGAAGCCCTGCTGAATGAGATAGGGCTCAATGATATCTTCAATCGCATCACGCGGTTCTGATAGCGCGGCTGCAATGGTTTCAATACCAACCGGACCACCGCCAAAGCTTGTCGCAACAAGATTCAGATAACGTTGGTCCATAATATCAAGACCGATGGCATCAACATCGAGCATACGCAGCGCCTTATCAGCGACTGCGCGTGTTACCGCCTCAACGCCATCGACGATCGCAAAATCACGCACACGTCGTAACAGGCGACCTGCGATACGGGGTGTTCCGCGCGCGCGGCGTGCAATTTCATTTGCACCGTCATCCGTCATCGGTACGCCTAGGACGCGGGCACCGCGTCTCACGATGAGGTCAAGCTCATCGACGGTATAAAAATTCAATCGGATCGGAATACCAAAACGATCACGTAAGGGGGTCGTCAAAAGGCCCGCACGTGTCGTCGCGCCAACAAGCGTAAATTTCGCAAGATCTATTTTAACTGAGCGCGCTGCAGGCCCTTCACCAATAATCAGATCAAGTTGAAAATCTTCCATGGCAGGATACAGAATTTCTTCAACTGACGGATTGAGGCGGTGAATTTCATCGATGAAGAGAACATCCCGTTCTTCGAGATTGGTAAGCTGCGCGGCGAGATCGCCGGCCTTTGCAATCACAGGGCCAGAGGTTGAACGAAAATTAACGCCCAATTCGCGGGCAACAATTTGAGCGAGCGTTGTCTTTCCCAGGCCTGGCGGTCCTACGAAGAGTACGTGATCAAGCGCGTCTTTGCGCGCTTTCGCCGCTTCGATAAAGACTTTTAAATTCGCGCGTGCAGCAGCCTGACCGGTGAAATCATCGAGCACAAGCGGACGCAAAGAGGTATCAAGATCATCATCACGCTTTTCAGGGGTCATCAGGCCGGGACGCGTCACTTCGCCAACTCCTTCAAACCTTGACGTATAAGCGCCGAGGTTTCGGCACCATCACCTAAAGCCTTCACCGCAGCGGCAATCGCACTCATAGCGGACGCTTGCGGATAACCAAGATTGGCAAGTGCCGAAATGGCATCGGCGACCGGCTTTGGTGCAGCGCGATCCGCAACCGATGTCGCGAGCGTCGAGAGTCCGAGATCAATCGCTGTGAGCGCGGGTGATTTGTCTTTCAACTCGGTGACGATACGCTGCGCAAGCTTGGGGCCGACACCCGGCGCGCGACCAATCATCGCCTTATCTTGTGTGCCGATGGCTGTTGCAATTTCACCGCCGGATAGACTCGACAAAATTGCAAGAGCAACCTTCGCCCCCACGCCTTGAACACTTTGGAGTAACCGGAACCATTCACGTTCCTGTTCCGTCGTAAATCCAAACAGCCGAATAGCATCTTCGCGTACTTGTGTTTCGATGAAAATAGTTACGGC
>CANGSG010000110.1 GCA_947456435.1 Hyphomicrobiales bacterium | reverse complement strand
GCTCGCCGGTTGCCCCGTTTGAGCGGGGATTAGTTACGGAGTTCACCATGAAGGTCCTCCGCTGCGATATCAAGAAGATGCAGCATTGCCGCGCGGGCATCTTCACTATGTCTCATTCGAATGGCTTCAAGAATTTGCCGATGCGCTTCAAGCACATCCTTGTCCATTAACTCAGAAGTTGCAAAAAAGGCCGCGCGCAACGCCGCCTCAATCGTGCTGGTCAAACCCTTGAGTACGATATTGTGGCTTGCATGAATAACCGCGCGATGAAAACGCACATCGGCCTCGTTGCATCGCGCCATATCATGCGGTGTCGAGTTAAGCATATCGATATAGGCGGCTTCAATAGCATAGAGATCTTGTGCGGTTGCGCGTTGCGCTGCGAGCTCGGCCGCCGCGGGTTCGATAATGCGGCGTGATTCGACAAGGCTTTCGATGAAGAGCTTGTCAGCTCGCAAGTCCGGATGCCAAGAGAGAAGATCAGGATCAAGCACGCGCCATTCTTCGTGAGCGCGGACACGAATGCCCGTGCGTGTACGGCTTTCAACAAGGCCCTTCGCCGCCAATACTTTCACCGCTTCGCGAATAGTGGTGCGGCTCACACCTAATGAAAGCGCCAATTCCGCTTCACCCGGAAAGGCATCGCCGGGATTAAACTCACCACCGAGAATGCGTGCCCCTAATGTACGCACGACGGACATATGCATCTTGCCCTTCGCGCCTGAGTCGGTCGCGGGGAGAGACGATGCCAATTTCAAAGCGGCGCGCGCGGGCATGATGTGATCCTAATCGTGATACATGACAGATTTACCGCCATCGATCACAATCGCTGTGGCATTGATAAAAGGGGCTTCGTCGGAGGCAAGAAAGACAGCCGTCATGGCGACTTCTTCGGGTTTGCCGATCCGCTTCGGCGGATGCATGTCATAAGTGCGTAGGCGTTCAGCATCAGGATCGTCGAAGGTGTTCCAATAATCGACCGCGATTTGTGTCTCGATATAGCCAGGTGAAATTGCATTCACGCGGACACCATCGGCCGCATATTGAATACCCAAGGAACGGGTGAGGCCCAAGAGCCCGTGTTTGGCAACGGGATAGGGAAATGTATTGGGGATGATCGCGAAGGAATGAACCGAGGCGATATTGACGACTGATCCTTTTTTATGGGCGCGCATGCCCGGCAGCACTGCGCGCGTGCAATGCCAAACCCCTTCGAGATCAACAGCAAAGCAGCGTTTCCATTCGTCTTCGGGCATGGAGAGAGGATCATGAAACACATTGATCCCGGCATTATTGACGAGAACATCAATGCGCCCAAAGGCTCTAAGCGCTTCATCCACCATGGCGCGACATTGTTCGGGCTTCGAGACATCAGTCTTGATGAAAAGCGCCTGATAACCTTGTGCGTTAAGGGAAGCCGCAACCGCCGTGCCCGTCTGCTCATTAAACTCGGCGATGATTACGGCCGCGCCTTCAGCAGCAAAAGCACGAGCGGTGGCTTCGCCAATGCCTTGGCCTGCACCGGTGATAATCGCGACTTTGTTTTTGAGGCGATCCGTCATGGTGCTCACCAATCGACGATCGTGCCATCATCCATGATGGCATTTTGTGTATGATAGATTTCAGGTGCGAAAGGATGTGCTGCGCAGACTTTCTCATCCACTTCGATGCCCAAGCCCGGCGCTTCAGGCACTTGCCAATGACCATCAATCATTTTGATGGGACCTTTGACAACATCGAAATACCAAGGCACGGCACCGACCATTTCTTCTTGAATAATATGGTTCGGCGTTGAGACGGCGAAATGCAAAGCCGCAACGCCGGCAATGGGTCCGAGTGGATTATGCGGGGCGACGCCAATCGATGCGGCTTCGGCCATCGCAGCAATTTTTTTCGCTTCAAGCAAGCCGCCGCAATGGCAGATATCGGGTTGAGCGATATCCACCGCGCGAGATTGGAACAGCTCATTAAACTCAATGCGATCAACAAGGCGCTCGCCGGTTGCAATCGGCACGTGCGTTTTGCCGGCAATCTCGATGAGGCCTTGCGTATCACCCGGCGGCAAGACTTCTTCGACAAACATGGGGCGATGAGGCGCCAAAGCGTCAATATAGGCAAGCGCTGCAGCGGCAGACGCCGGACGCCCATGAAAATCAACCATGATCTCGATTGTGGGCCCGACTGTTTTTCTGAGCGCTTCCATCAAGCGGCCGACTTTTTCAACATCCGGCAAGGGCGCATGATAATGCGTGTAGGGAATAAACACCGCTTTGAACGCGCGATACCCTTTCGCAACCACCTCTTCAGCGCGGCGCACCAGAGGCTCTTCATCGAGCGATTCATAAACCGCGCGCATGTCACCAAGGCCAAGATGCGTATAGACTTGCACCTTGTTACGCACTTTACCACCCAAGAGGCGCCATACAGGCTGATCGAGCCATTTGCCCATAATGTCCCACAACGCAATCTCAATGCCGGAGATCGCGCTCATACCGATGACGCCCAAGCGCCAGAAACTTTGTTTCTTGAGAATACGGACGATTTGTTCGATGTCGCGCGGGTCTTTGCCTATGATTAAGGGTGCGAGATCTTCAATGGCGCCCGCCACCGCACGCGTCTTCCATTCAAGCGTCGCTTCACCCCAACCATAGAGGCCAGGCTGATCGGTTTCGACGCGAACGAATACCCAGTTCCGCATCTCAGCATTGACAATACGCGTCGAAATCGCCGTGATCTTCACGGTGAAACCCTCCCTGCCAAGACGTCGGCCGATTCTTGCGCGACCCGATTTAACCACAGACTTGATATGATAATTGTTTTTTATTTATCATATAAACCACAGGCTAGGGGCGGAGCCTAAATCTTGTCAAGGGGAGGCTGTGATTAACGCGGAACTGGCACATCAATGCGAAAATCAACTGGGCGAAGGGATCATTTGGTCTCCCGCCGAGAACGCGATTTTATGGACGGACATTCTTGGCAAACAATTTTGGCGCTTTGATCCCGCGAACCAAAAAGCTTCATCGCATGAATTGTCCGAGCGCTTATGCTGCTTTGCCGCTTTGGGTGAAGGGAAGATTATCGCGGGCTTTGCGTCCGGCCTTGCACGGTTTGATTTGAAGAGCGGACAGCGTGAACTCATCGCCGCGCTTGAAAATGATCAACCCACAACAAGACTGAATGACGGCAAACTCGACCGTCAAGGACGTCTTGTTTTCGGGACAATGGATGAAGGGGGGGATGGCCCTAAGCCTCTTGGTCATGTCTGGAGTTATGATGGTCTATCGCCACCGCGCATTCTGTTTGGTGATGTCAAAATTTCAAACAGCATATGCTTTTCGCCTGATGGCCGGCTGATGTATTTTGCTGATACGCCCTCGCGCCGCATTGATGTATTTGATTATGATCCTGAAACGGGGATCCCCTCAAACCGCCGTGTTTTTACAGAGCTAAAAGTCGATGCTGGTTATCCTGATGGTTCGACTATTGATGCGGAAGGCTATCTCTGGAATGCCGAATGGGATGGGGGTCGCGTTGTGCGCTATGATCCCCAAGGCCGTATTGATCGGGTCATCACATTGCCCGTGCCGAATGTTACCTGCTGCGCCTTTGGTGGGCCGACATTGCGTGATCTCTATATTACCACAGCCCGTGTTGGCCTTACGTCTGAAGTTTTGAAGAATGCCCCATTATCAGGCTCGCTCTTCATTGTTGAAAACGCAGGGCAAGGTTTGGCGGATACGCCTTTCCGCGGGATATAATTGATCAATTTTACACGGAGATTTCTTAGCGAAACCGCGCGGGCGATGGCTTGCCAAGCTGGTACATCATAATTACGCTTGCCTGATAAAGCCCAAAAGAGGCGCTGCGATTAAAGGGGAGGGTTGGCTTCATGGCATCAACAACGCTGAAATCGCTCGCACGGTCCAAGAAGCCGAAATTCGGCACGTTTATTGTCGAGTTTTCAACGCCTGGTATTGGTCACCTTGTTAAAGCAGCGGGGTGTGAGTTTGTGCTCTATGATATGGAGCATTCGGGTTTTGGTTTTGAAACGGCCAAACAAGCCGTCCGCTATTTCGAGGCGGCAGGCGTTGCGATGATCGCGCGGGTTCCTTCAAAAGATTATGATCAAATAGCACGTATCGCCGATATGGGCGCTGAGGGGATCATGTTGCCGATGGTGAATAATGCCGCCGAAGCGCGACATATTCTCGATTGCCTTAAATATTTCCCAGATGGCAAACGCGGCGTTGCCCTCGGTGTCGCGCATGACAATTACGCTCGCACGGGTATTGTGGCGGATCGTCTGAAAGCGGCGAATAAACGCACGACATTGTTTTGCCAGATCGAAACTGCCGAGGGCGTGGAGAATGCTGAGGAGATGGCGGCGCTTGAAGGTGTTGATTGTCTTTGGGTCGGACATTTTGATTTATCAAGTTCGCTCGGCATCCCGGGTGATTTCGGGCATAAGAAATTCAAAAGCGCGATTGATAAAGTGGCAAAGGCGACACGCAAATATGGAAAAGCATTGGGGCGTCTTGTCCCCAACGTCGAAACCGGCATCGAATATAATAAATGGGGTTTCGATTTCATATGCTATTCTGGCGATGTGTGGTTGATGCAGAGCGCCTTGTCGAGCGGCATTGATCAATTGCGCAAGGCCTGCGTGATGCGCAAATAGGATTACAACTGATGACGGAGCCCTTTCGCGTTGCGCTTTCAGGTGATTTCAAAAAGGCTGATGGCTCGCCGGTATTCCCTGATTTTGATGTTACCCCTCTTTATCAAACGCCGGGCGTTGAAGTTGTGTATTTGGAGCCCGGTCCCGCTATTCGTGCTGATCAGATTGCCGATATTGATGTCCTGATATTGTTGATGCCTAAATTTGATGCGCGCAGCATCCATCCCAATGGACGCCTTGCCGCTGTCGCTCGCTTTGGTGTGGGGTATGACAGTGTTGATGTGCCGGCGTGTAGTGCTGCGAATATTCCTCTTGTGATTACACCCGATGGCGTAAGGCGCCCCGTCGCTGTGTCAATTCTAACTTTCATTCTCGCTCTCACCGGCAAGATGATGGTCAAGGATCGGATCACGCGCGAAGGACCTGAGGGCTTTAACACGCGCGGCCAACATATGGGCGTCGGCCTTGTTGGTAAAACACTAGGCTCGCTTGGTGTTGGCAATATTGGCGCGGAAATGTTCCGCATCTGCAAACCGCTCGATATGACTTATATCGCGCATGATCCTTATGCGGATCCTAATATTGCCAGTGCGCTGGGCATTGAGCCCGTAGGCCTTGAAGATTTGTTTCGGCGCGCTGATATTTTAACAGTCAATTGCCCGTTGACGGAGGCGACGCGCCACATCGTCAATGCTGAGCGCCTCGCTTTGATGAAGCCGACTTCGTTTTTCATTAACACAGCGCGCGGCCCGATTGTAGATCAAAAAGCGCTCACGAAAGTCCTGCAGGAGAAACGTATCGCGGGGGCGGGGCTTGATGTTTTTGAAATTGAACCCGTGCCAGCCGATGACCCCCTTCTCAAATTAGAGAATACGATTCTCGCGCCGCATGCGCTTTGTTGGACAGATCAATGTTTCGCCGGCAATGGCGCAGCTGATGTGCGCGCGGCACTTGATATCAGACAAGGACTGGTGCCGCGCGGTGTTGTGAATTCAGAAGTTCTCGATTCTAGCGCCTTCAAGGCCAAGTTGGCCCATTATGCGCAGCGCTTTAAGGCATCTGGTAAAGTCTGAGAAATCAAGCAAAACCCATCAACGCGCTGATTTGCACAGCATGTGATTTTACCACTTTACCTGTGTAATCTAAATCGCGTGCCGTTTGATTGTGCTTCATGCCCGTTACGCTGATCGCAGCCACGATTTTCCCTGAACGGTCAAAGATGGGTGCCCCAATACAGGCAACGCCGATATTGTCTTCCTCATTATCGAGGGCATAGCCTTGCAGCCGGGCCTGTTGCAAATCGGCCAGGAGCGCCTTGGCGCTTGTCAGTGTTTTCGCTGTGCGACGGGGCAGGCCAATGCGTCTTGCAATTTCACGGATCTCGCTATCTTTAGCTTGAAAAAGAAGCGCTTTGCCGAGCGATGAACAATGCGGCAACTCCCTTTGTCCCAATGATGCTGTCATGCGAAAGGGGCCGGGGGGATCTACTTGCGATATTGTCACTGCATAGCCTTCGTCCGATACAGCAAGCCGTGCCGTTAATCCGGTTTCTCTGGTGAGTTGATGCAAAATCGGATCGGCAATTTGGCCTATATTCATGTCAACAGGAATGCGACGACCAAGCTGCGCGAGTGCATGTCCTAACCGATAACGTCGATTATTGCCCTCACGAAGATCGGCAACAAAATTTCGCGCCACCAAAGTTTGCAACAACAGAAATGCGGTGCTCTT
>CANGSG010000109.1 GCA_947456435.1 Hyphomicrobiales bacterium | reverse complement strand
ATCGCAAGCTCCCAAATACGCGACGGATTGAGGGTATCCCACGGATCAATCGTACGATCAGGCATCATAGGAAGTAGAAGAAAACTCATCGTAATGAGAATGAGTCCCGCGCGAATCTCAATCCATTCGAGACGGCGCAAGAAGCCATGTAAGGTGGATTTGAGCGCGAGAAGAACAACCGTTGCTGTGCCGGCCGCCGCAGCGAGGCCCGGCTCACCCAATACCGACAAAGCGCCGAGCATAAAGGCCATCAATCCGGCAACTGCACCCGTCGCACTGAATTTATGTTCGTCGCGACTTTCGAGCCAATGAAAGAGCAGGGTGACGCCTGCAAATCCGAGAAACGCAAAGCCGAGAACCAGTGATGATGTTTTTGCGCTAATGAGTGCGGCAATGCCACCGAGCAAACCGGAAATCGCATGGGTGCGCACGCCGGCCGCGCGCTCTCCCTCTCGCTCATCGCGGGCGCTCCATCCGCGTTCTAGCCCGATGAGCAATCCAATTGCCAAGGCGACGGCGAGCTGTGTGAGGGGGTCGTTTGGGGAAAGCAGCATTTGGAGGTCAGGCATGAGTTGAGTGTCAACGCGAAAGCGGCATGGCGTCAATCCGGCTTGTGCCCTTTCGGATCAAGGATCGCTCCTGTAAAGACCCGCTCATGATCAAAACACTCTCCCGCGAAACGCTCGGCCTGCTCCTCGGCACCATCGGCGTAATTATTTTTGGTGTCACGCTGCCCATGACGCGCATTGCGGTGCAATCGCTTGATCCGTGGTTTGTCACCAGTGGCCGTGCCGCGCTTGCGGGCTTGGTGGCGATCGTGGTGCTAACAATTCTGCGTCGCCCCTGGCCGAACCGGAATGAATTGGTACCGCTCGCTGTCGGCGCTTTTTTCACCATTATCGGATTTCCGGGCTGTACCGGCTTTGCGATGCAGCTGGTGCCCGCGTCTCATGGCGGGGTTGTGCTCGGCATTTTGCCTTTAGTCGTTGCTCTCTTTGGCGCCTTATCTTCGGGGGATAAGCCTTCGTTGGGCTTCTGGTTATCGGCTCTCGTTGGCGCGGCATTGGTCGTTGGCTTTTCCCTGCGCGATGAAGCGGGCCAGCTCGGGCTTGGTGATCTTCTCCTTTTGGGCGCTGTGCTCAGTGCCGCCGCGGGTTACACGGCGTTTAACCGAGTCGCGCGGACACGGGCGGGTTGGGAAGTCGTATCATGGGCCGTCGTGATAGGCCTTCCCGTAACTTTGCCGGTTGCTTTCATTACCGCGCCGGTTTCGCCAGCTTCTATTCCCCTGACGCATTGGGGCGCATTCCTCTATTTGGGCCTTATGAGCCAATATATCGGCTTTTTCTTTTGGAATTCCGGCCTTTCTATCGGGGGACAAGCGCGGGTGAGCCAAACCCAATTGCTTCAAGCTTTTGTGACCTTGGCGACGGCGGCTCTATTTAACGGCGAAGTGATTGATCTCTGGACCTGGGTTTTTGCCATAGCGGTGGTTGGCACGGTGCTCGTCGGGCGGAGGACCAAAATCAACCGGGGACATTAGCGCCCATCTCAAAATTCGGCTTGCGCTTCTTATTTTTATGACATAAAGATATGTTTATGTCTTTCTAATAAGGCGAAGAGGCTGATCGATGGGACCGCAAACACTCTCTCTCCCCATGACGCTTGAGGCACTTGTCGGCGCGTTGCGCGCGGCGGGAGAGGATACGCGTATCCGGATCTTGGCGCTTCTTGCCGAGGGCGAGCTGACAGTTTCTGACCTCACCGATATATTGGGCCAATCCCAACCGCGTGTCTCGCGTCATTTGAAGTTGATGGTCGAGGCCGGTCTGATCCAACGCAGCCGCGAAGGGGCGTGGGCCTTTTTCAACGTTGCAGATCGTGATCCGGCAGGTGGCCTTGTGCGCGCTCTTGTTCAGCGTATCGACGGGAGTGACGCGGTGTTGCGCGGTGACCGCGATCGCTTACGCGCCGTTCGCGCCAATCGCGCTGAAGCGGCGGCGGCTTATTTTTCGAAACATGCCGATGAGTGGGATAAGATCCGCTCGCTCCATGCGCCTGATGCCGTGGTGGAAGAAGCCTTGCGCGCCGCGATTGGTGATGCGTCTTTCGGTGCGATGCTCGATTTGGGTACCGGCACAGGGCGAATGATTTCGCTTTTTGGCCCACAAGCTAGCCGCCGTGTTGGTGTTGATGCCAGCCACGCGATGTTGGCTGTTGCGCGTGCTAATCTTGAACGTGAAAGTATAAGGCCGGTTGAGTTACGTCAGGGCGATATTTACGCGCTGCCGGTTGAACGTGATTCATTTGATCTCGTGATCTTGCATCAAGTCTTGCACTTTCTTGATGATCCGGCGCGTGCCATTCGTGAGGCCGCGCAAGCCTTGGCGCCGGGTGGCCGCATGTTGATTGTCGACTTCGCGCCGCACGATCTCGAGTTCTTGCGTGAGACCCAGGCCCATTTGCGTCTTGGTTTTTCTGTCGCTCAAATTGATGGCTGGCTTGCAGAAGCCGGCTTACGTGGTGAACGTCGCCGCGATATCGCACCGCCCGTTAAAGGTGGTGCGCAATTAACTGTATCGATTGTTGTTGCGCGTGATCCCCGTCCAAAAAAATCTCAAGAGGAGATACGCTGATGATTTCGACCGTATCCGCGCGCGTGAGTCGTGATGTGGCACCGAAGCAGATCCGTGCCTCATTCGAATTTTTTCCACCTAAATCACCGGAAGCTGAAGCGGCGTTGTGGAATACAATCCGTCGTATAGAACCGCTTGATCCGGCATTCGTGTCGGTGACTTATGGTGCGGGCGGGACAACACGCGAGCGCACGCTTGATACCGTGACGCGACTTTGCCGTGAAACCTCTTTGAAGCCGGCTGCGCATTTTACATGTGTGGGGGCTTCAAAGGCCGATATCGACTCAACACTAGAGGCTTTCATCGCAGCCGGTATTCGTCACATCGTCGCGTTACGCGGTGATCCGCAAGGCGGCATCGGCACACGCTATGAGCCGCATCCAGATGGTTATGCGCAAACCGCTGATCTTGTGGCGGCCATTCGTGCAAAAGGCGATATCGAAGTGTCGGTGTCAGCCTATCCTGAAAAACATCCGGAAAGCGCGGATTTTGACTCCGATCTTGATGCGCTTGAAGCAAAGATTGATGCGGGGGCAACGCGCGCCATCACGCAATTCTTCTTCGATAATGATGTCTATTTCCGTTATCTCGACAAAGTGCGCGCGCGCGGAATTACTATTCCGATTGTGCCGGGAATTTTGCCGGTAGAGAATTTTGCGCAGACAGCGCAATTCGCTCAAAAAGCGGGTGCGCGTATTCCCGCGTGGGTTGCCAAGCGCTTTGATGGACTTGAACAAGACCGCGAGACACGGCGTCTCGTGGCGGCGGCGGTCGCAGCCGAACAAGTCTTTGATCTGCTCGATCAAGGTGTAGCTGATTTTCATTTTTACACGATGAACCGCGCCGATCTCGCTTATGCCATTGCTCATCTTTTAGGGTTGCGCCCCGCGTCATTGTCGCAAGCGGCATAAGTCATTTCCCACGCAGTCACACGGATGTGAGCAATAAGCGCGCTCCGCTAGGCTTCCAACTTGGAAGCGGGCGGATCGGCGCGATGATTTCACTTATTGATATGTGTGGCATGTGCGGCCTTGATCTCGCAGAAATCGAGGCCATTGGGGAGCATGAACATCTTCCCGATGTCGCCGCCGCCGCGCTCGCATCATATCTTCTGCACAGTGCGCATGGCGCCGAATATGTGCGCGATATGATTATAGACGATATTCATTCAGCGCTTGAGCAAGGCCGTAAGGCGCATGCAGGTGAGCTTGTCATGGCTCTACGCCATTTTTGTGAAACGCATCCGGAATTATACCAATGAAATGAAAAAATAAAATTTTTATTCGCGCGGTTAAGCTTCTGTTTACGAAAAAATAATTGCGAGAATAGTATTGGCGATGAGTGATTGAAACGGTTTGATTTCATTTGATAAATGAGAGTTTGCTCTTACGGCCTTCAGCGTATTACCAAGCAAAACACTTCCTCTCAGTCTTAATTGCGCCATAGTTTCAAGGCGAAGAGGGGTCATGACGAACTCACATGTGTCATGCTGTGTCCCGGATGCGTTGGCTCCGGCACATAGCGCCTTCCGTTTCGGCGGACAGACAGGATCACGTCAATCGTGGATCTAACCTTAGGTTAGAGTGATCAAATTTCCTCATATAAACTCGGATGGATCGTGATTTCTTATTCCGGTGTGAATCGGAAATCGGAGATCAGATCTTCTCGAAAAAACACGGAGCGATTTTATGCGCACACCGTTTCCATTCTTGCGTTCATCACTACTCAGTATTTTTGTTGCGTTCACTGCTCTCACATCAGCGCAGGCTGATACACCGCCGGAAAACCTATCAGCGTTAGCTGAAAAATATGCGAATACTCATGGCGTTCCATCGGCACTTGTTCATGCTGTTATTGCTGTTGAAAGTGGATGGCGGCGCGAGGCCAAAAATGGAACCTCCGTCGGCTTGATGCAAATCACGCCTTCGACGGCGCGGTCACTCGGATATCGCGGGTCAACGCAAGGTCTCTATGACCCGGAGACCAATATCAAATTTGGAGTGCAATATCTCGCCCTCGCTTATGAGCGCGCGGGCGGCGATCTCTGCGGGACCGTGAGTCGTTACCAAAGCGGCATCGATGCCGGAAGAATAAACGCTGCCAATCGCGCTTATTGCGCGCGGGCGAAAAATCTCATCGCGGCTTATCAAGCGCAGATCAACTGAGCTTTGGCTTGCCACAGAGGCGACGAGCGCCTATCTCCGGTCCTGTGCCAGTCGGTTGGATGGTCGCTGGCCCTTCGGGGCTGGAGGAAAGTCCGGGCTCCACGGAGAAACGGTGCCGGTTAATGGCCGGCGGGGGCGACCCCAGGGAAAGTGCCACAGAAAATATACCGCCTTCGGTTTTCGGACGGGAGGTAAGGGTGAAATGGTGCGGTAAGAGCGCACCGCGCGGCCGGTAACGGGTGCGGCAGGGAAAACCCCACCGGGAGCAAGACCAAATAGGAATGACGAGGGGCCTTCGGGCTCCTGGGGCTGCTCCGGCCTCTGTCATTCGGGTAGGTTGCTTGAGGCGGCGGGAGATCGTCGTCCCAGAGGAATGGCCGTCCAATCCGGAGCGATCTGGAGGGACAGAACCCGGCTTATAGACTGACTGGCACGATTTCCTTATTTTCGACGGCTGAGAGGGCCAGAATCTGCGGCTTTTGCGGGTGTCCTGCCTCAATCTCAACCAATTTTTAACCATGCTGGCGGCACTGTGGCCTATCGAGCCCCAATTGTGTTTCCGCTGTCGTTTGCGTGCCCCCATGCCGAGTTTTCCCGCTCTCTCCGATGCTGTGCGGAACGGTGCTTCGCGCCATCGCCCCGTCATGCTCGCAGAGGTGCTCGCGGGGCTCGCTCTCAAGGATCATGATCGCGTGATTGATGGCACATTTGGCGCTGGCGGCTATAGCGCAGCAATCCTTGATGCGGCGCCGGATATTCAATTGATGGCAATTGATCGCGACCCGAATGCCATTCGAGACGGCGCGCCGCTGGTTTCTGCGGCTGACGGCCGATTGATACTTGTCGAAGGGCGCTTTGGTGATCTTGAAACTCTCGCTATCGAGAACGGGTTTATGCCGGCTGATGCCATCGTGCTCGATATTGGCGTCTCCTCGATGCAGCTTGATGATCCGGCGCGTGGATTTTCTTTTCGGACTGAGGGGCCGCTTGATATGCGCATGGCGCAAGACGGCCCCAGCGCGGCTGATCTCGTCAACTCGATGGATGAAACCGAACTTGCTAACCTCATTTATACTTATGGCGAGGAACGCCGTTCGCGCGCAGTCGCCCGAGCGATCGTGGCCACACGTCGTGAAACACCTTTTGAAACAACTAAGCAGCTCGCTGACCTTGTGGCCAAAGTCGTGCATATGCCGCGCGATGCCATTCATCCCGCAACGCGCACCTTTCAAGCACTACGCATTGCAGTGAATGACGAGCTTGGTGAACTTGAACGCGCGCTCGAGTCTTCAGAAGACGTCTTGGCCGAAGGCGGTCGCTTAGCGGTCGTCACTTTTCATTCGCTTGAAGACCGCATTGTGAAACGCTTCATGGCTGAGCGTGCGGGCGAAACGCCTGATCCTTCGCGCCACATGCCTTTAAGCGCTCGGCCAGCACCGACATTCGAAACGCTTCGTCGGAAGCCTGTTGAATCCTCAGCCGAAGAGATTGCGCTTAATCCGCGTGCGCGCTCCGCGCGGCTGCGCGTTGCGCGTCGTACAGCAGCACCCGCGCGCAAAGCCGCGCCGAAAGGGAGGCGCTGACATGCCAAGGATATTTCACGCACTCGCGATTGCTCTGCTCATCGGCTCGGCTGTTT
>CANGSG010000108.1 GCA_947456435.1 Hyphomicrobiales bacterium | reverse complement strand
TCAGCGATGAGATGAAGCGACGTCGCGGCCTTTGTCCCATCAGGCAAAGTGAAACGACCCATGAGATTGCGTGTCTCAATCACTGCTGCGCTGGAAGCTGGTGCGTTGTTCACACCATCCCAGACAAGCGCCTGGCCATCTTCGCCGCGCAAGAAGAGGCCGTGATCGGCCGCGCCCGGATTGTCGCGCACGAGCCATGCTGAATTCGTAAAATCGCGCAGCGAGGGCGCATCAATTTCACCTGCTGCAAGCAATTCGTGAATAAGCGCGCCGACAAATAATCCATCAGTGCCGGGGCGAATACCAACCCATTCATCGGCAACCGCTGAGTAACCGGTTTTAATCGGATTGATGGAGACGAATTTCGCGCCGCGTTTTTTGAGTTTACCGATACCGGCTTTAATCGGGTTTGAACCATGGTCTTCAGCAACACCGAAGAGCATAAAATATTTTGCATGCTCCCAATCAGGCTCACCAAATTCCCAGAACGCACCACCAAATGTGTAGAGTCCTGCGGCGGCCATATTGACCGAGCAGAAGCCGCCATGCGCGGCATAATTCGGTGTACCGAATTGCGTGGCCCACCAACCGGTTAAGCCTTGGCTTTGATCACGGCCGGTGAAAAACGCGAGTTTCTTCGGATCAGTCTTGCGCACATCGGAGAGCCATTGCGTGGCAAGGCCGAGCGCTTCATCCCATTCAATCTCTTTGAACTCACCGGCACCGCGTTCCCCTACGCGCAACAATGGTTTTGAAAGACGCGATGGAGATGTGTGCTGTTTAATGCCCGCAGCACCTTTGCCACAGATCACGCCTTTATTCACCGGATGATCGCGATTGCCCTCGATATAGGTTATCGAGCCGTCTTTGAGATAGACTTTGATGCCACAGCGACAAGCGCACATGTAACATGTGGTCGTCTTGGTCTCGTCCCATGTCTTGGGCGAGCGCTCGAGCACCGGCGTTGACGTCATCGTCTCGAAGTCCCCTTTAGTCGCCCGAATCCATGATCGGCCGTTTTTTATCTTATCGCATGGCCAAAGCGGGGTCGCATGGTGCCAAAAAGCGTCCCCCCTTGGGACAGATTGGTCCACGGAGACTGAAGTTAATGGAAAAACCTGTCTTTCCTTTCACACGGAAGACCTTCACACCTTCAAAATCGACTCACCGGGAGAGAGACTCATGAAACTGACTTGGCTCGGCCATTCGGCCTTTCGCGTTGAAATTGGCGCCTCAACCCTCCTGATCGATCCTTTTTTGAAGGGAAATCCCAGCTTCAAGGGAAAATTCGCCGAGGTCACGAAAGGGGTAACCCATATCCTCCTCACCCATGGCCATGATGATCATGTCGGCGATGCGGCAGAGATTGGCTCCAAAGCCAATGCCAAAAAGCAGAAGCCGCAAATCGTTTCAAACTACGAAATCTGTGCGCATCTGGCTTCCAAGGGCGCGGACAATATGAATCCCGGCAATACCGGCGGCACCGTCGAGTGCGGCGGGTTCAGCGTGAGCTTCACAGATGCCAAACATTCCTCGGGTACAGTCGAGAAGGGCAAAAGCATTTATCTCGGCAACCCGAATGGTCTTGTGATCAAGGCGAAGGGTGAGAAGACGCTCTATCACATGGGCGACACGGATCTCTTCTCGGATATGGCTTTGATTGCCGAGTTGCATAAACCCGATATCGTTTTAATCCCCATTGGAGATCGCTTTACCATGGGCGCAGAGATGGCAGCGATGGCGCTTAATCGCTATTTGAAACCGTCAATCGCGATCCCGATCCACTACGCAACATTTCCAATGCTCGCGCCTGATGCCTCTGCCTTTCAAAAGGCGATGAAGGGCTCGAAAACGAAAGTAATCGTACTGGAAGTGGGTGTGGCAGCTGAGTATTGAGCGTTAAGGCGTTATAGTGAAGCCGCTTTCAGATCATAATTGACGGGCGTCACATGCCATCCGGCGCGATGTTGTTCCCAATAAAAGTCTTTTAAGGCTCTACTTATTGGCCCTGGACTTCCATTGCTCATGATATGACTGTTGATCTTTGAAACGGGTACGATGCCGCCCGCTGTTGATGTGCAAAAGGCCTCATCAGCGGACATCAAATCGTCATAACGTAATGGCGCAATTTCGGCTTTAATGTTTTTGAGTGCACAAAGCTCAAGCGCGCTCCGTCGTGTGATACCCTCAAGAACGCCGCGATCCGGGGTCAACACTTTGCCATCACGGATGAGAAAGATGTTAAAACCGGGCCCTTCGGTGACATAGCCTTCATGATCGAGAAGTACTGTCGTATCGAAATCTTCATCATGGGCTTCAAGCAAACCTTGGGTGAAATCACCCCAATGATAATTCTTGACGGTCGGATCAACGGCCTCGGGACTTATTCGTTGTTTTGAGGCCACGCGAAGATGCGCGCCGCGCTCTTGCACCGCTTTCGGTACGATATCGACCCAAGGTACCGCATAGGCCATGAAGGTGTTGGCGCAATCGGCAGGGCGCCGCGATCCATAAATCTTCGGGCGTCCGCGCGTAGAAATCATCGCCACATAAGACTCGCGAAGATTTGTTAACGACACGCACCGATCAAGAATGGTTTTCATGTCGTTGCGTGAGTAAGGTGGCGTCAAACGCATATGGCTGAGTGACCGCTCAAAGCGATCGAGATGATCATCGAGCCGAAAGAAGCCACCATCCCACACATGAACGACATCATATGTAACATCAGAGCGCGTGAAGCCCCAGTCGAGAATTGAAATCTGCGCTTCCGCTATCGGCACAAAGACACCGTTGACGAAAGCGGCACCGGTAGAAAAATCTTTTGGTTGAGACTGTGTCATGGATGTCTTTGGCGTTCGATTAGAATTCAGGTTTAATCGGCAGGGGGAGTGGCGCGTTGGCGCTCCCGATTTTGAGCTCAACAGTCGTAAAACTCAAAACTGTTGTGCCGATATTTTCAAGATCATGAACCATGCTTTCGCCCGCGCCATAGGTGAAATGTTTGGTTGTGCCGATTTCATAACTTGTCTCGACACGGCGTCCATCCGCTAAACAGGAGCGTGATGTTCCGGTGCTCAGCGCTGTCCAGAAATAATTCAAAACATGAGTATGAAAAGCGACGCGCTCACCGGGTTTGAGATCAATGCGCCATACGCGCACGGCCTCCGTGTCAGACAACAATCTTTGACCGACCATGCCATTGCCGGGAGAAAGCGCTTGATCGAGTTCCACTTTTCGTTGCGCGTCCATCATCAGATTTCCGCGTAAAGAACAACAAGCGACGTGCAATTGAGCGGCATCACCGGATTGGTATAGATCATCCGCGTATGCTGACCTTTGTGTTGAAACGCTTCATTGATGAGATCGGAGGCGCCATTCAAACATTTCGGATGATCTTTATACGTCTCATCAACGCCCATCGTGCCTTCAAGGCGAATAATGCGTTTCACTTTCGAGAGCTCGCCCACCGCTTGGCGAATTTGCGAAACCGCATTCAAGCATGAGAGCTGGCAGGAGAGATAACCTTCGTCACCTGTAATCTCGCGGCCAATACGGCCGGTATAGGCGAGTTTGCCATCGCGCCACGGCAGATTGCCGGAGGTCATCACGACATTCCCGCTGATCGCCCAAGGTACATAATTGGCAACAGCGCCGGCGGCATGCGGCAATGTGAGTCCGAGTGCTTCTATCCGTTGTTCCGGTGTCATTCGACTGCTCTCCCTTACTCCCCATGCTTCCTGAAATATGTCCGGAAGCCAAGGGCGAAAGGGCGGAAGGCTGCTAAGTCTTTGAAAATATTGGTGGGCCCGGCAGGACTCGAACCTGCAACCAGACCGTTATGAGCGGCCGGCTCTAACCATTGAGCTACAGGCCCGCCGCGGGGCGAGTGCCCCGTAAAGCGGAGAAACCGGTGATAGCGGGACTCGGCTTCGGCCGCAATCGGATTGGGTTATCGAGGGGGTTAACTTCGCGCGGATTTCATCAAGGGAACCACGAGCAGGATTGTGGTGGCGACGACGGCCGACAAAAGAAAGGCGCTGTCCGCGCCTTTTGCGTCCCAAACAAGCCCCGTGAGTGCATTGCCGAGGAGCATCGCAACACCGCTTGCGAGATTGAAAAGGCCGAATGCGGTGCCGCGTAAAGAGGCCGGTGCGGAATCAGCAATGAGCGTCGCCAACAATCCTTGCGTGAGGGCGAGATGAACACCCCAAAGGCCGATGCCGACGGCGACAACGGCAAGTGATGAGGCGATGGAGAGGCTCAACGCGGCAGCGGCGAGTGTGAATGTGCCGAGCGCGAGAAGGAGCGGTCGAGAGAGACGATCAGCCAATACGCCGACAGGCCAAGCCAAAGCCGAATATACGATATTCATCGCAATCAATACGAATGGCGCGAACGCAAGCGGTAGACCAAGGTCGGATGCGCGTAAAATCAGAAACGCATCAGACACACGCGCGAAAGACAAAGTGGCACTGATCGCCAACGCAATCCAGAAAGGTCTGGGCATCAATCGAAGAGCGCTGCGTGAGAGCGGAAAATGTGTTGTCGCGCTTTTCTTAACATTCGTTTCGGGCACGAAGACAAACAATGTTGCGACTGAAAAGAAAGCGGGAATACAAGCGATCCAAAAAACGAGAATGATATTGTCATGCGCGAGGAGCAATAGGCCCATTGCAATGAGGGGGCCGATAAAAGCGCCGATTGAATCGAGTGATTGGCGTAATCCGAAGGCCTCGCCGCGTCTCTCAGCCGGGGCCAGATCGGCAACCAGCGCATCGCGTGGTGCGCCGCGTATGCCTTTGCCGATACGATCGATGAACCGCGCCGCAATGACAACGCTGAGTGATGACGCCAAGGGGAAAAGCGGCTTTGTCAACGCTGCTAAACCATAGCCAAGGAGCGCCAACGCTTTTCGTTTGCCGGTGATGTCGGAAATGACGCCGGAGAAGAGCTTTACGATCAGCGCGGCGGCCTCCGCGATGCCTTCAATCAGACCGACCGCAAATACGCCTGCGCCCAAGGTGCCGGTGATATAGAGCGGCAAAAGCGCATGGATCATCTCGGAAGAGACATCCATGAAGAGGCTTGTGAAGCCCAATGCCCAGATGGCGGCGGGAAGGGGGGAACGAGGGGTCATTCGTCCTCTTGCCACGGAATGAAGCGGCGGAAAACGGGGTTTTCTGTCGGCATCAGGAGAGAATCCTTGCTCCTTGGGGGCCGTATCGTTACATACGGGCCAAATCGATTTTCCCCCTCAAGCGGAGCGTTTGGCGTCATGGCGCGGCAATTTGTTTATCATATGCAGGGTCTTACGAAGACCTGGCCCGGCGGCAAGAAGGTTTTGGACAATATCCATCTCTCCTTCTATCCCGATGCGAAGATCGGCGTGCTCGGCGTCAACGGCTCGGGTAAATCAACGCTCCTCAAAATCATGGCCGGCATCGACAAGGAATTTGTTGGTGAAGGTTGGGTCGCGGACGGCGCGCGCGTTGGCTATCTCGCGCAGGAACCGCCGCTTGATGGCGCGCTTGATGTGCGCGGCAATGTGATGCTCGGCGTCGCGGCGCAGAAAGCGGTGCTCGACCGCTACAACGAACTCGCGATGAATTATTCGGACGAAACCGCGGACGAGATGATGAAATTGCAAGACGAGATTGAAGCCAAGGGGCTTTGGGATCTCGATTCAAAAGTGGATCAGGCGATGGATGCGCTGCGTTGTCCGCCTGATGACGCTGATGTCACGAAACTTTCGGGCGGTGAACGCCGTCGTGTGGCGCTCTGCCAATTGTTGCTCGCACAACCGGAATTGCTGCTGCTTGACGAACCAACCAACCATCTTGATGCGGAAACCGTGTCTTGGCTCGAAGGCCATTTGCGCACCTATCCGGGCGCGATTTTGATCGTCACCCATGATCGTTACTTCCTTGATAATGTGACGGGCTGGATTTTGGAACTCGATCGCGGTCGCGGTATTCCTTACGAAGGCAATTATACGAGCTGGCTCGCGCAGAAGCAGAAGCGTCTCATTCAAGAGGGGCGTGAATCCGAGTCGCAGCAAAAGGCACTCGAGCGTGAACAGGAATGGATTTCGCAAAGCCCGAAGGCTCGTCAGGCGAAATCGAAAGCGCGTGTGCAGCGTTATGATGATCTCGTTCAGAAGCAGAATGAGCGCGCGTCTGGTCCAAGTGTTGCGCAGATTGTTATTCCTGTGGCCGAACGCCTCGGCAACAATGTCATCGATTTCGACGGACTGTCGAAAGGCTATGGCGACAAGCTTCTGATCGACAACCTCTCATTCAAATTGCCGCCGGGCGGTATTGTTGGCGTGATCGGTCCGAACGGTGCGGGTAAAACGACGCTCTTCCGTATGATTACAGGCCAAGAAAAGCCGGATAATGGCACGATCACCGTGGGTGAATCCGTGCAGCTTGGTTATGTCGACCAGTCGCGCGATGCGCTCGATGCCAACAAAACGGTTTGGGAAGAAATTTCCGGCGGCAATGAAATCATCTATCTCGGAAAACGCGAAATCAATTCACGTGGCTATTGCTCGACCTTCAATTTCAAGGGCGGCGATCAGCAGAAGAAAGTCGGCATG
>CANGSG010000107.1 GCA_947456435.1 Hyphomicrobiales bacterium | reverse complement strand
GCTCGAAGGGCCGGCTTAGGGTCAGAAAAAGGCCCGGTTTTTATGCCGGGCCTTGCTGATATCTACTTATCCCTTGCGCTTGATGTCGCGCCAGATCTTGGTCGATTCGCGTTGCGCTTTTTGATCAAGTGGCAAAACGGTAAAGAGTTTTGCCATCGTGGCTTCATCGGGGAATACGCTGCGATCCTCAAGGATTTCCTTCTTGATGAAGGCTTGCGAGTCGATGTTTCCGTTCGCGTAAGAAATTTCATTTGACGCTTTGGCGATCACTTCCGGACGTAAGAGATATTCGATGAAGGCATAGGCCTCGTCGATATTTTTCGCATCCTTCGGAATGGTCAGATTGTCATAGAATGTGCCGGCACCTTCTTTCGGGATGATATAGCCGACTTCAACTTTCTTCTTTGGGTCCTTGACCGTCTTGCTCTTCTCTTCCGCGCGGCTTGCGGCCTGCTTGATATCCCCTGACCAACCGATCACCAGACACGCATCACCATTCGCAAGCGCGTTGATATATTCGGAGGAGTGGAACTTCTTCACGAAGGGGCGAACTTTTTTGAGAAGCTCTGCAGCCGCCTCAAAATCTTCCGGCGCGCGTGAATTTGGATTCTTGCCGAGATAATTCAAAGCAGCAGGAATAACTTCGTCGGGTGCGTCGAGGAACATAACGCCGCAATCTTTGAATTTGGAGATCACTTCGGGATCAAACACCAGCTTCCAGCTGTCGAGCGGCGCGTCGGGCATGCGCTCTTTGATCTTGTTCACATTGTATCCAATGCCAGTGGTGCCCCACATATAGTTCACGGCATATTGATTGCCGGGATCAAAAGCGGCGAGGCGTTTTGCGACTTCTGGCCAGACATGGGAGAGGCCGGGCAGTTTTGATTTGTCGAGCTTTAAGAAAACGCCCGCATCAATTTGACGGCCGAGGAAATTTGCAGACGGCACGACAACATCATAACCGGTTTTACCGGCGAGCAATTTTGTCTCAAGCAGATCATTCGAGTCAAAGACGTCATATTTGACCTTGATGCCGGTTTCTTTCGTGAAATCGTCAAGGATCGACGGATCGATATAGTCAGACCAGTTATAGACATTGACCACGCGATCGGCGGCGAGGCTCACGGCTGTCATGGCACCAAAGGCGAGGGCGGCCATCAATCCTGTTTTGAATTTCATAGTCATGCGAAACCTCTTATTCTAGCGGCACGTTGCAAGACGGGCGTGACGTGGTGGTTCCCGTCTTGCCGGGACGATGGGGTCCCGATTGCGGTTCGTGTCAGTAAAGCCCTTCATGGACCACATGAAAAGTAGTTTTTCAGGGGCCCCATCGAACTCTTTTGTTTCGTGGCCCATAGACTTGGGGAAAAGGCGGCTTGCGGTTGTCCAAAATATAGTCAAAATAATCACCAAGATGGCTGTCCCGGAAGTTTACTCCCTCAGAGTAGGCCCGGTTTGATCGGCTGAACAAGGGCGGGCAAGCCTTAAGGGCGCCCGATGTGAGATCATGGCCAAGAAGAAATCAGCTCCCTCGCCAATTCGAGGCGCGGAGGGGCTTCCGGCGGCCGCAAAATGGCTGGAATCGCGCGCACTCGAAGATATTGAATGCATTGTGCCCGATATGGCGGGCGTTGCGCGCGGTAAAATGATGCCGGTTGGTAAATTTACTGACGCGCCACGCATGGCGCTACCGGCATCTATCTTTCTACAGACGATTACCGGTGAATATCCCGAGGATACGGATAATTTCCCGTCTGATGCGGGAGATGGCGATATTTTGTTGGAGCCCGATTGCTCGACGCTTTGCGTTGTCCCTTGGGCGTCCGACCCAACCGCGCAGATTATTCATGACGCCTATCATCAGGATGGTCGTCCGGTTGATATCGCGCCAAGACAACTTTTACGTGCGGTCATGGCTTTGTACCGCGCGAAGGGATGGAAGCCGATTGTTGCGCCTGAACTCGAATTTTATCTTGTCGAGCGTAATCAAGATCCCGATTATCCCCTGAAGCCTCCGGTTGGCCGTTCAGGTCGCGCCGAAACCGGACGCCAATCTTATTCGCTCGCAGCCGTGAATGAGTTTGATGATCTCTTTGATGACATTTATGATTTTTCGGCTGCGCAGGGACTTGAGATCGATACCCTCATCCATGAAGAGGGTGCGGCGCAAATGGAAATTAATCTGCGTCATGGCGATCCCCTTGAACTCGCTGATCAAGTCTTTTTATTTAAGCGCACAATCCGCGAAGCCGCACTCAAGCATAATATGTATGCCACCTTCATGGCTAAACCGATTGCTAATGAACCAGGTTCGGCGATGCATATTCACCAATCGGTTGTGGATACGAAGACAGGCAAAAATATTTTTTCCGGAAAAGATGGCAAGCCGACGGAAGCATTCTTTTCATTCTTGGGCGGGCAACAAAAATATCTACCAGCCGTTATGTGTATCATGGCGCCTTATGTGAATTCCTATCGGCGGTTGTTGCGTAAATCGATTGCGCCGATCAATGTGAATTGGGGCTATGATAATCGCACAGTGGGTTTACGCGTACCCAACTCAACACCGGAATCGCGTCGTATCGAAAATCGAATCCCGTCTTCGGACGCCAATCCCTATCTCGCCATTGCGGCGTCCCTGGCTTGCGGGTATCTCGGTATGACCGAAGGGTTAAAGCCTTCTGATCCGATCGAAGGTTCGGCCTATGATCTTCCTTATGATTTACCGCGTGGATTGCTGGAAGCCTTAGAGCTTTTTAGCGAGTCTGAAGAAATTTCAAGCATCTTTGGCAAAGGTTTCGTTTCAACCTATCGTGCCATTAAGCAGGCCGAGTTTGAAACCTTCATGCGCGTCATTAGCCCGTGGGAACGCGAATATCTCTTGCTGAATGTGTAAGTAACAACACCGTTAAAAATAAACAGGTCCATCATGGCGTCATCTAATCTTTATCCGACAGCAGAATTGCGTAGCGCCGATGCGCGGCATTACCTTCATCCCTTCACTGATTTTAAAGCGCTTGCCGCTGAAGGCAGTCGCGTCATGGTGCGGGGCGAGGGCGTCTGGATCGAGGATTCGGATGGCAATCGTTATCTCGACGGAATGGCGGGTCTTTGGTGCACGAATGTGGGCCATGGACGCAGCGAGATCGCTGATGCGGTCCATGACCAGATGAAGGAATTGGCTTTCTACAATTCCTTTTTCAAAACCACGAATGCGCCGGCTATTCGCTTGGCTGAAAAACTTTCAACGCTCGCACCGAACGGTATGAGTCGCGCATTTTTCTGCGGTTCGGGTTCAGAAGCCAATGACACCATCCTGCGCATGGTGCGCTATTATTGGTCTCTTCTTGGCAAGCCATCGAAGGACATCGTGATCTCGCGTGTGAATGGGTATCACGGCTCGACAATGGCCGGAGCGTCACTCGGCGGTATGAAGCTGATGCATAGCCAAGGCGGCATGCCCATTCCCGGCATCGTGCATATTTCGCAGCCTTATTGGTTTGCTGAGGGTGGTGATTTGAGTCCTGCCGAATTTGGTCTTCTCGCCGCGCGTGAGCTTGAGAAGAAAATCGATGAATTGGGCGAGAACCGCGTCGCCGCCTTTATTGCCGAACCCATTCAAGGTGCAGGCGGCGTGATTATTCCGCCAGAAACCTATTGGCCGGAGATCAGCCGCATTTGTGCCGAGCGCGAAATTCTTCTCATCGCGGATGAAGTGATTTGTGGATTTGGTCGCACGGGTAAGTGGTTCGGCTCGCATTATTACAACATCAAGCCAGATTTGATGCCGATTGCGAAGGGTCTTACCTCGGGCTATCTGCCGATGGGCGCGGTCATGGTCTCAGATCGTGTAGCTGAGGTTGTTGTGGGCATCGGCGAAGAATTTTTCCACGGCTACACTTATTCAGGCCATCCGACTTGCGCGGCGGCGGCCTTGGCCAATCTCGCGATCATTGAACGCGAAGGGCTTGTCGATCGCGTTGCGAATGACATCGGTCCTTATTTCCAAAAGCAATGGCTGGCGCTTGGCGATCATCCGCTTGTGGGCGAAGCGCGCATGGTGGGTCTGATCGGAGCGTTGGAACTTGTGCCGAACAAGCCGTCACGCCGCGAGAAATTTGCTGATACCGGAAAAGTCGGTACGATTTGCCGCGACATCTCGTTTAAGAATGGCCTCGTAATGCGCGCGACACGCGACAGCATGATCATCTCGCCGCCGCTTGTGATTAAACATGACGAAGCGGATGAGTTGATCCGCCGTGCAACCAAAACGCTTGATGAGACGCATCACGTCTTGCAAGCACAAGGGTTGATGCGGTGACGATTAGTGGAGAGGCGCATGCGCCGTCCTATTACGCAGCGACGGCCAAGGGCTTCATAGACTTCCCCACGCTTGAAAGTGATGCACGCGCTGATGTGTGCATTATCGGCGGCGGTTATACGGGGCTCTCCGCTGCGCTGCATCTTTCGGAGCGGGGTTATTCGGTTGTTCTCATCGATGCCAATAAGGTCGGATGGGGTGCGTCCGGCCGGAATGGCGGCCAACTTCATTCGGCGCAGCGTCGTGAACAATCGACGCTTGAAAAATGGTTTGGCAAAAAGCAAGCCCACCAGCTTTTTGATTTGGGTGAAGAAGCCAAAGCGCTCGTCAAAGGCTTGATATCGAAACATGATATTGATTGTGATTGGCAGGAGGGTCTGATCCATGCCATCCACAAGCCTCGTTATCTTGATGACATGGCGCGTGAGATAGATCTCCTTCAACGCGATTATGGCGTGAATGATGTCACAACTCTTTCGCGTGATGACATAGCAGCCGCACTTGGCACCAACGCTTATTTTGGCGGCTGGCGCGAACAATCAGCAGGGCATCTCCATCCTTTAAATTATGCACTAGGTCTCGCTCGTGCCGCGCATTTTGCCGGCGCACGAATTTACGAGAATACGCCGGCTCTCAGCGTAAGCAAGGCCGGATTACCGCGCGTAGAAACCCGCAATGGCATAATCAGTGCCGATACCGTGATCCTTGCCGGTAATGGCTATTTGCACGGCATCGATGACGACACGGAATCGCGCGTCATGCATTTGCATAATTTTATACTGACAACAGAGCCCTTAGGCTTGCGCGCTGAAGCGCTTATACCGCAAAGAGAAGCGGCTGCCGATTCTCGCTTTGTTGTTTATTATTGGCGTCTCACAAAAGATAATCGCCTCTTGTTTGGTGGCGGCGAGACCTATGGGCAGGCTTTTCCAAAGGACATCAAAGCGTTTGTTCGCCCGCATATGCTCAAACTCTATCCGCAATTGGCGGATGTAAAAATCGATTATGCGTGGGGTGGTACGCTCGCCGTGACGATGAAACGTTTGCCTTATCTGCGCCGCTTGCGGACAGGTGTTTATACCGCATGTGGTTATTCAGGGCAGGGTGTGGGTACCGCTAGTTTTGCGGGGAAACTGCTAGCCGAAGCGATTGCCGGAGAGAATGAACGCTTCGATGTGTTTTCGAAATTGCCAGCGCCCCCGTTTCCCGGTGGGCGCATGTTCCGCACGCCAACGCTTGCTCTCGCAATGACGTGGTATGCGTTACGTGATCGGTTGTAAGATTAACGCGTCTTTATTTCTGCTT
Organism: Hyphomicrobiales bacterium; assembly: GCA_947456435.1. Classification (GTDB taxonomy): domain Bacteria; phylum Pseudomonadota; class Alphaproteobacteria; order Rhizobiales; family Beijerinckiaceae; genus CAIUPE01. Next base: position 1,049 of record CANGSG010000107.1, on the reverse strand, counting down.
ACCCGCGAGGCCCTGCAGATAATGTTGAACGACGGTTGAAGCCGCAATCGCAGTTATATCGGCATGATCATAAGCGGGCGCCACTTCTACAATGTCCATACCGCGCCAATCGAGATCCATGATCTTGTTTAACGTCATGAGTAATTGTGCGGAGGTGAGGCCACCGGAAACAGGTGTCCCTGTGCCTGGGGCAAAAGCGGGGTCAAGCACATCAATATCCACTGTGAGATATGCAGGCTTTGATCCTACACGTAAGCGGATCGCCTCAACCATGCCGCTGATGCCGAGTTCATGGCAGCGATAGGCATCGACAATATCAACGCCACAAGTTTCAGGTGCGATGGTTCGAATGCCCATCTGGATTGAATGTGAAACATCAATCAAGCCTTCACGCACGGCTTCTTTAACGAAGCTCCCATGCGAGAACCCGTTGGGACCGGCATCCCATGTGTCCTGATGCGCATCGAATTGCACAAGCGCAAGCGGGCCATGGCTCTTCACATGTGCACGCAACAAGGGCAGCGTGATTGCGTGATCACCGCCTAAGGTGATGAGATGCGCGCCGCTTGAAAGAAGCGTTTCAGCCTCATTTTGGATGGCGTCTGCCGCTGCTTGGGGACGTGCATGATCAATGACGCAATCGCCCCAATCGATCGTGGCCAGCGTTTCAAAAGGGTCGCGGGACGAAGGATATTGCGGATCACCATCGAGGATCGCCGAAGCACGGCGGATGGCTTGAGGCCCGAAGCGTGCACCGGGTCGATTTGATGTCGCGCAGTCAAAGGGCACGCCCCAAATTGCGACATCAGCGCCGGTAAGGTCACGGGTGAAACGACGCCGCATGAAAGAGAGCGCGCCCGAAAAGGTCGGCTCCAACGCGCCGCCTTTCAAATTGCCGGTAAAGGCATGATCGGTTTTATAATTCGCCATGCGTTAAATCCTAAATCCGGTTTCATCAAAGAGATGCGCGCAAAGAGAGTCTTTCAGAGCATTGAAATGACTGTTTGAACGCGGTTTAAGATCAGTGCCGTCGATTGCCGTTATGGCTG
>CANGSG010000106.1 GCA_947456435.1 Hyphomicrobiales bacterium | reverse complement strand
GTCGACGCGTCTTTCAGGGGGGCAGATGCAGCGCGTGGCGATTGCGCGCGCGCTTGTGCGCTCACCGTCGATTTATTTGATGGATGAACCTTTATCCTCACTCGATGCAAAATTGCGCGGTGACTTGCGTATTGAATTGAAGCGTATTCAGCGTGATCTGGGCGCCACTATTCTTTATGTGACGCATGATCAGATTGAAGCGATGACACTCGCAACGCGCATTGGCGTGATGGATCAAGGCCGTCTTGTTCAAATCGGTACGCCCCGCGATATCTATACTGATCCTGTTAACATGTATGTGGCTTCGCGTCTCGGTATGCCCGCTATCAATTTTGTGCCGGTTAATCGTTTCCCCGCAGTGTCCGCTCCGCGCGGCGCAACGGTTATGGGTCTTCGCACCGAACATCTTTCGATCGAAAAATCGAATGGTGCGGATGGCAATGGGCTCGTCACATGGGTTGAACATCTTGGCGATCAAAACCACCTTCATGTCGATATGAATGGACAAGATGTCGTTGTTTTGAGTCCGCCAGACTCGGGCCTTGAGAAGGGCGACAAAGTTCATTTGACGCCCTTAGCGCCGCTCTTTTTCGATGCGGATGGTCACCGGGTTCGCGGGTAAGGAACGGGTCATGGATACGGCATTGAAAAAGTCCCTGATCGAAGACTGCGCGAAAATGATCATCGCGCATGCGGACGAGTTGACGTCACTTGATCAAGCCATTGGTGATGGTGACCATGGTGTAAATATGAAGCGCGGCTTTGAGTCTTTGCTCGCCGATGCTGATGCCCTCGCGGCACGACCATTACCCGATATGCTGAAGGCCATTGGCACACAGCTTGTTATGAAAGTTGGCGGTGCGTCAGGCCCGCTCTACGGCACTTTGTTTCTTTCGCTCGCGAAAGAAATCAGTGAGGCGCCAACAGCTGATCATGCGCGCGCTGCGTTTGCGGCGGCGATTGAGGCCGTGAAAGCACGCGGAAAATCGGATGTCGGTCAAAAGACTATGCTTGATGTTTTCGCGCCTGTTCTTGCGGCGTGGGATAATCGTGCAGGGTTAGCCGCGCATCTGTCAGAGACCGCACGGCAAGCGGCGGATGCAACGGTTCCTATGAAAGCGATTCGCGGACGCGCATCGTTTTTGGGTGATCGCTCCATTGGTCATATGGATCCGGGCGCACGCTCCTCTTCGCTTCTGATCGCAACCATCGCCAAGCATTTCGGTGCATGAGGAGTTAAACCTGAAATGGCGAATGTTGGAATTGTCATTGTCTCCCATTCAGAAAAAGTCGCCGAAGGTGCGGCCGATATGGTGCGCCAAATGGTTGGCGACGCCGTGCCACTCGCTTTTACGGGCGGCAATAGTGATGGCGGTTTGGGAACTGATGTCGGTCAAATCATGGAAGCGATTGATCGCGCGTGGTCCGAAGCGGGCGTTGCTGTTCTTGTTGATCTCGGCGGTGCCGAAACCAATACAGAAATGGCCATCGAGATGATTGATGAAGCGCGGCAGAAGCGCATCGCGATTTGCAACGCACCGATTGTCGAAGGGGCAGTCATAGCTGCAACCGAAGCCTCGGGTGGTTCACCGCTCGATATTGTCAAACAAACCGCCGAGGAGCTTTCACCCCAATGAACGCACCTCACATGTCTTCACCTGCGCCTGTGACCGGCTCAGCGCTGCTTACCAATGCGGTCGGACTTCATGCGCGCCCTTCGGTGAAGCTTACACAATTGGCGAAATCTTTTTCATCAGCGGTCTCTGTATCAACTGATGCGGCAGGGCCTTGGATTGATGCGAAAAGCCCCGTGAAAATCATGCGGGTGAAAGCTCCGAAAGGCACAACGCTTTACTTCGAGGCATCGGGCGATGATGCGCATGAGGCCGTCGCGGCGCTTGTGGCCTTGGTTGAGCGTCGCTTCGATGAAGTTGAAGGGGATGATCATGGCTGAGCTTCGGCTCGCCGGACGACCCGCATCGCCAGGCTTCGCCGAGGGCGCTGTTGTTCGCCTAGTTGAACAAAAATCGACCCGAGTTTCGTCAGGCGATCCCCAGCGTGAAGCGGATGATCTGAAGCAAGCCATTAAAAACGCTTTGTCGTCTATCTCGGATTTAGCAGATCGTGCGGAAGGTGAAGCCGCCGAGATGCTCGGCTTTCAAGTTGCGATGCTTGAAGATGATGCGCTCGCTGAGGCCGCTTTCGAGTCCATCGCGCAAGGCGTGGCCGCTGATCATGCCTGGCGTGAGGCGCTCGATGCCGAAATCGAAACCTATCGCGCGGCGGATGACGAATATTTTCGCGCACGCTCGGCTGATCTCGAAGACATTCGTGACACGGTTCTTGATCATCTTTCAGGATCGCATGTCGCATTTTCTGTTCCACCTGGTGCGATCATTGCGGCGCGTGATCTCGCGCCCTCGCGTTTCCTGTCGGTTGATTGGTCGAAAGGCGGCGCCATTCTTTTGTCCGAAGGAAGTCCCACAAGTCATGTTGCCATGTTGGCGCGCGCGCGTCGCGTGCCGATGATTGTGGGTTTAGGTGAAATTCCTGAATGTGCATCGTCTATCATTATCGTTGACGGCGCATTGGGGCAGGCCGTTGTTTCACCGCGTGATGATACGCGTGCCGAATTTCTTTCCCGGCAAACGGCTGACGAAGAAATGGCCATAAAAGCGGCAGCGCACGAACATCAACCCGCAGCGACCAAAGACGGCATGGCGATTTCGGTGATGATCAATATCGCAGGTGTCGAAGATCTTGCGCGGCTTGATCCGAAAATTTGCGACGGTATCGGTCTCGTGCGAACAGAATTTTTGTTTGGTGAAGGTCCGCATCTCCCTAATGAAGAGACCCAATATCGCGCTTATCGCCGCATGCTTGAATGGGCGGAAATGCGTCCCGTGACAATTCGTACACTTGATGCCGGGGGCGATAAACCGATTGCCGGTTTGACGATTGATGGTGAGAGCAATCCGTTTTTGGGCGTGCGGGGCGTTCGTCTATCGCTTCAACGCCTCGATGTGTTCCGCATTCAAATTCGTGCGCTCCTGCGCGCGGCACCACACGGGTATTTGAAGGTCATGGTACCGATGATCACGGTGCCCTCTGAGCTTGATGCTGTGCGCGCCTTGTTTGGTGAAGAATATGAAGCGCTGAAAGCAAATGGCCTGAACGTTAAAATGCCTCTGCTGGGTATGATGGTTGAGGTTCCTGCCGCAGCCCTTGCGATTTCAGAATTTAACGCAGATTTCTTCTCAATCGGTTCGAATGATCTCACGCAATATACGACAGCAGCAGGGCGCGATATTGGCGCGGTTGCGTCGCTTGCCGATGTCCGTCACTCAGCCGTTTTGAAGCTCATTGAGATTGTTGCTAAGCATGGGCAAACATCAGGACTCGATGTCAGCCTTTGTGGTGATGCCGGCGGTGATGCTGATGTCATTCCTCTGTTGCTTAAGGTAGGAATACGGAGCGTATCTGCTGCCCCCTCGCTTGTTGGCCGTGCGAAGCTGGCTATTTCAAATTTCAGCTTCGATAAGGCGGGAGGCGCGTGATGGCTGAAGCGGCATCTCTGCGCGGTGACCCAACGGCTCTCGCCGACTACAAAAAGCTCTTCAAGCAAGTTCTTGATCTTCGTCCCTCAGGAACGCGGCAGCGTCTTGCGACCGCGCTTGGGAAGAACCGCTCTTTCATTTCACAAATTGCCAACCCCGCCTATCCGATGCCGATCCCCGCAACACATCTTGATGTGCTGTTCGAGGTTTGCCATTTTTCCGATGCTGAAAAGCGGAAATTTCTCGATCTCTATCGACGCGCCCATCCGGGACGTCTGCGGCTCGTGAGTTCGCGCGCGAGCACAAGGCAGATCAGTATCGAAGTGCCGGATCTCGGTGATGCTGATCGCAATTTAATGCTTGAGACCCTGTTTGAATCCATGGCCCGCAATTTGATCCGGATCATTGATGATCCCGAATCAAAGCGGTGAGAAAGAGGAAGAGACATCATGAAGAAGCTCATTAACAGCACCGATACAATTCTGACCGAAGCGCTCGATGGATTCGTTGCAACCCATAGCGATATCTTGTCGCTGGGCGAAGATTACAAATTTGTCCGTCGTAAAATATTGAAGCCAGGCAAGGTGGCTCTTGTATCGGGTGGCGGCTCGGGTCATGAGCCTTTGCAGTCAGGCTTTGTGGGTCACGGCATGTTGGATGCGTCTTGCCCTGGTCAGGTCTTCACATCACCAACACCTGATCAAATGCTCGCCGCTGCGGAGAATGTGAATACAGGCGCCGGCGTTCTCTACATTGTCCTTAATTATGAGGGCGATGTGATGAATTTCGAGATGGCCGCTGAAATGACATCCGGCAAAGTTCTCTCCGTCATCACGGATGATGATGTGGCCGTTGAGAAGTCGACATACTCAACGGGACGTCGCGGCGTTGCGGGTACAATGATTGTCGAAAAAATCATTGGTGCCGCTGCAGAAGAGGGTCGCGATCTTGAAGCGTTGCACGCGCTGGGTAAAGACGTGAATGCGCGCACACGCTCAATGGGTGTCGCATTGACATCATGCACCGTTCCTGCCGCGGGTAAGCCGACTTTCACACTTGCCGATGATGAGATGGAAATGGGTGTGGGCATTCATGGCGAACCGGGTCGTCGTCGCGTGAAGCTTGCAAGCGCAGACGAGATCGCTGCCGAAATGACCGGTGCGATTCTGAGCGACATGTCCTTGAAATCAGGCGCACCGGTTCTCTTGCTCGTAAACGGCTTCGGCGGCACACCCGGCATGGAACTCTATCTCATGGCGAATTCTGTGCGGAAGATTTTGGCCGGCAGAGGCATCACCGTTGCACGCAGTATGGTGGGCAATTATGTGACTTCCCTTGAAATGGCAGGGTGCTCGATCACGCTTACGGCGATGAATGATGAATCGCTGCGCCTCTGGGATGCGCCGGTTAAGACACCCGCGCTCTCTTGGTAAACTTCGCCTTTAGCGCGAGACGACAATAAGCGCCGATCTGTTTGTTCATTGAGGGATGAAATGCCGATAAGCTTCGGCTATCATCCCTATTCAAGGCGAAACATAGGGATCGGGGCGTTGATGATCGAGGCGGGTCACGAGCGAAATTTTCTGAGCACTCTCTTTTCGGCGGCGGTGCGCGCCGCTGATCCCGAGTCTCTCATTGCGGCTCATTTACCGGACCGTCCCAAAGGGCGTGTTATCGTCGTTGGCGCAGGAAAAGCCGCAAGCCAGATGGCCGCTGCTTTTGAGCGCGTATGGAAAGGCCCCTGCGAAGGTGTCGTCGTTGCGCGGCATGGCCCGGTCGCAGAAACAAAATTTATTCGTGTTTTGACGGCCGCGCATCCTGTTCCTGATGCACAAGGGTTATTGGGCTCAAAAGCTTTGCTTGATGCGGTTTCGGGTTTGACGTCTGATGATCTTGTCGTGGCGTTAATTTCAGGCGGTGGCTCGGCATTGTTGCCCGCTCCTCCAGATGGTTTTGCGCTTGAAGATGAGATCATGCTCAATCGCGCGCTTCTTCATTCAGGTGCGCCAATTTCAGCGATGAACTGTGTTCGTCAACATTTTTCAAAAATTAAAGGCGGGCGTTTGGCGGCCGCTGCGTTTCCCGCTCGCGTGGTGACTTTGATTGTTTCCGATATTCCGGGCGATAATCCTGCCTTTGTCGCTTCCGGTCCCACTGTTCCTTCAGAAACGAATGCGGAGGATGCGCGCGCGATCCTTGATGATTATCGGATCGACTTACCCTCTTCGATTCGAGAGGCAATTATTCACGCGCATGTGCCAAAGCCGTCCGATCCCCTTTTTCGAAATAATGAAACTCATGTCATCGCGTCCGCGCGCTTATCGCTCGAAGCAGCAAAACAAGAAGCAAAAAACCATGGATTTGAAGCCGTCATTTTATCTGATGCCATTGAAGGTGAAGCGCGCGACATAGGTTCGATGCATGCAGCCCTTACGCGCGAAGTGGCTCTTAACAACGCACCGTTTAAAAAGCCGATTGTTTTACTGTCGGGCGGCGAAACAACCGTATCGATTGCCGCAGGAGTGCAGGGACGCGGTGGCCGCAATGGTGAATTTCTTTTGTCCTTTGCTCTCGCTATTCAAGGACTGAAGGGTATTCACGCGCTCGCCGCCGACACGGATGGCATTGATGGCACTGAATCAAACGCGGGCGCTTTTGCCGATGGAAAAACGGCCGAGACCTTTCGCGCCGCAGGACTTGATGGGCGAGCGCTCCTTCTCGCGCATAACTCCTTTGAGGCCTTTGAACGCATCGGAGCCTTGTTTTCACCGGGACCGACGGGAACTAATGTGAATGATTTCCGTGCGATCTTAATTCAATAGCGAGTAAATAATATGAAGCCGCATCTTTTGGTCGCCGGTAACATTCACGAAGCGGGTCTTCGTCTTTTGGAAAATCAAAATGACGTTACCTATGACTATGTGGCGAATCTCACTTACGACTCTTATGCGGCTTTAATGCCGAAGGCCGACGGCCTTGTCGTTCGGACGCAACCCGTGCGCGCGGAAACGATCGCGAGCGCGCCGCGTTTAAAAATTGTTTCGCGTCACGGCGTTGGTTATGACGCGGTTGATGTTGCAGCATTGAATGTTCGAAAAATTCCTCTGGCTATTGTTGGC
>CANGSG010000105.1 GCA_947456435.1 Hyphomicrobiales bacterium | reverse complement strand
GTCGTTGACTGGTTCTCATTGCGGTTCTGTGTCGAACGGACAACTTTACTTTCAGGGTCAAAAGATTCCGAGACGGTTTGCACGCGTGCGGTATCAAGTTCAGCACTCACTTGAACGCGGGCGCGGCCTTGTCCCACGACACTGGCGATAATGTCTTCAATTTGGCTGCGGAGGCGGCGTTCGAGTGTGGTTTGTTTCTCTTCCAGTGCAACGCCTGATGCGGGATCGCCCGCTGTGCCATCGGCAAGAAGGCGTCCCTGCTCATCGACAATTGAAACAAGCTCCGGCTTTAAGCCCTCAACCGCCGAGGCGACGAGGCGACGGATGGCGGAGATTTGTGCGGTCGAAAGATCACCGCGCAATTTGAGCGCTATCGAGGCGCGCGGCGGCTGGCGGTCGCGTTCAAAAAGACGTTTTTCAGGAATGGCGAGATGGACACGAGCGGACTGCACGGCGCCGATGGTCCGAATCGAACGGGCCAATTCACCCTCAAGTGCCCTGAGCTGATTGATGGTCTGGACGAGGCCGGATGAGGAGAAGGCGTCAGACCGGTCAAAGATCTCATAGCCGACGGTGCCGCCGGTCGGCACGCCCTTGGTGGCAAGATCAATCCTGAGTTTGGCAATCTCGGTGCGCGGGGCCAAAATTGCGCGGCCTTCGTCCCGCAATTCATATGTGAGCCCGCGCGCATCAAGCTCACGCATGATGGCGGTTGTGTCTTCCGCGGAGAGGTCGGAATAGAGAACCGCAAGGCTCGGCTGCGAGGCGCGGACAATAATATACCCGAAAAAGGACAAGAGACCCAAAGACACGAGCGCCATGGCAGCCAAGCGCACGGCTCCAAAACGCCTGATCTGTTCGAGAATCCCTTGCACCGCTCTTTTTCCCCCACGCGCACAAAAATTACGTAACGTAAGTTATGAGGGAACCTTTGACGGATTGTGGTTAGCGAAAGGTAAACAAAGGGCGGGACACCGGAAAATTTTTCCGCCCGTTCGGGTGCGGGGGATCTTAGGGCAACAAAAAAGGCGGCCGGAGCCGCCTTAAATTTTGGGAAAACGGAGAGCCGAGGGCTCAATGCCGATATTGCTGGATCCGCGTGGTGCGGAGCCCCGCAAGACCGTGCTCGTCAATCGAGGCCTGCCACGAGAGGAACTCTTCCACGGTTAGCGTGTAGCGCGCACAAGCTTCTTCAAGGCTGAGCAGGCCGCCGCGCACAGCAGCAACCACTTCAGCCTTACGCCGTATCACCCAACGCCGTGTGGAGCTGGGGGGCAGGTCAGCAACCGTCAACGGACTTCCATCCGGGCCGATGACATATTTCGCGCGGGGGCGGTACACATCCGTCATGTTACGCTCGTACTCGTTGGTCTCGCCAGTTTTCAGGTTGACCATAACGGGCACCGATTTAAGAAATACCTAAAGCGCATCAGGAATTTTTCGTGTGTTTCTCAGGGGTTAAGCAAAAGTTACCATTTCGCCGTCTCACGGCTGGCCAATGCTTTTCACGGTCGAGAGCGCAATTGGCAGCGTGCCAATTTTAAGTGTGGGCGGGGCTGTGGAGAGATCAACACCATCAACTGTTCCTGAAATGAGCGAATTGACGGTAAAAGCCGCGCCATCAACAGTACTGCCTTCAATGCTTGCGGTGTAGAGTCCCTCATCCGCCATAAGGCCGTCTGATCGCTTACCATCCCAGCTAAAGCTTTGCTGTCCACCCGAAAGCGCAATTGAGGTTTGGTAAACGGCTTTGCCATTTGAATCCTTGATGGTGATTTTGCCGGTGCCGGCGCGTGGAGCATCAAACACCCAATCGGCTTTTCCATCCGCCAAGGTTGTTGTTGTTCCTGAGGCGGTGACTTTCCGGCCCACAAAATTCAATGCCCCAATCGCGTTGGACGCATCTGTTTTTGTGAGAAGGGTTGTCAGGGAGTCATTTTGTTTCATTTGTTGTTCAACGGACGCGAATTGAACAAGCTGTGCCGTGAACTCATTTGTGTTCAACGGATCGAGCGGATTTTGATTTTTCAACTGCGCCGTTAGCAAAGTCAGAAATTGATCAAAATTCTGCGCCAGCATTTTTTTATCGGCAGATATTGCCGTATTGTTGGATGTATTCGAAGCGGCGGCAGTAGCAAGGCTCATGAGTAAGGCCCTTTCAGATATTCAAATCAAGAAGGCTGGTGATGCGCTTCATCGGCGTTGGCGGAGGAGGCGCGCTGAGCGGAGCGGCTTGATCCGACGATGATTCTTTCTGCGTCGAAGTTATAGATGATGCGCGTTGTTCATTCGGATTTTGACGCGCGCCCGATTGGTTGTCTTGCCGCAACGAAAAATTGAGTGAGTCGCCATTGGTTGAAAGACCCGTTTGTTCGAGGGCTTGCCGAATCAAAGGTGCGTCTTGTTTCAACATCGCGAGAGTGCGCGGATCATCGGCAGAAATATGCGCGCGCGCTTCGGATTGATCAGACACATCAAGTTCAATGTCGATTGTGCCGAGATCGGCGGGTGATAATCTCACTTGAATAGAACGTTGCCCCTCAAGAGTGGAGAGTCCAATTTCCATAGGGACTCTGGAATAGGGAAGTGAGGGATAAACAATTCGACCAGACGTCATGATTGGTGGGGTATGCACTGAGAGTACAGGTGTCGAGGAATGGGTCGATACAAAAGGAGAGGCTTGCGTCGATATATTTTGATCAAGTGCCATATCCGCACTTTTAAGAGTTAATGCATCGAATGGTGTTTCTTGATCATTGTTTACGAATGTTTGCGCAGTCTCATCCCGAGTTGATGTCATCACGGAAGGATTGTTCGGGGAAACGTTCTGCAATAAACTCGTGTTGATGCTTCTATTGGCGTTATCAGCGTCCGTATTTCCGGAAACATCTGTGTTGTTCACATTATATTTGTTTTGTTGACTGCTGTTCGAGATCAGCGTCAACAAGGTTAAATTTGGTTGAATGATCATATCCGTCTTCGCGCTTTTGGGCTGAAGACCTTTATCATCTAAAATCAATGGGTCAGTGTTCAGGTCAGCATCCGTCAATCCATCAAGATCGTCGATGTCTGTCGCGCTCCCCTCGTCTTCTCTCTTTAATGTGACAAGAGCGAGTGTTGTCTCGGCGGGACCCTTCGGTTTTATTTTTGTTTCATCTATAAGGAGTAAGTCTTTTGCTTTGGCGTTTTGCGTTTGCGGTATTTCTTGTGCCGTTGATGAGTCCCGTTGGGGCATCAGAAACGCCATTGTAACCAATGGCGTTTTATCCTCACTCTTTTCAGAATTTTGCTCGTCGATAAATATTGTCTGATTCTCCACGCGCGGTGTTTCCGCATCCGTATCAGACCCGTGAGCAATTTGGATCGTTGGGTTGTTAGCGCCAGACTCATCATGCTGAGCGGTGATGTTTTGGTCGATATCGCTTGGCGTTTGAGTGTCGCTCTCCGATTTTGGGTTGGTCTCTCCCGTCGATGCTGTCGGCTTGGCGGCATCGGCTTTGTTATCATCACGCGAGCGAGGCGCTTTCTCCGCGCGCTTTTGGACCCGCACGGTCTCAGGTGAGGCATCGGCCCCTTTTGCGTCTTGGGACGGCTCAGATTGATCAGCAGACGCCGCTTCGAGGATTTGGGCGAAGCCTAAATTGTCTTTCGCGCGGGCAGTTTCCCGGCGCGGGGCAGGAGGCTCATAGGCAATCGGTGAGGGGACGCTTGAGGAAATCATAAAAGGACGTGCGCTCTGCTTTTTTGGATAAAAAATTTCGAACCAGAACAAAGCAATCGTCGTTCCAGCGCCAAAAATCAGGAAATTATTATTTAAATTCAGTATATTATACAAATTTGAGCGCTGACGCGCGTAGCCCGAGCGGGGTCGAAATGACCCGCTCCTACGGCAATTTCTGCCGGGTTGAGGCTTTGCATGTGACGCTGTTTCCGCTTCCGGTTCGGGACGTGAGGGAGTAAAAGGCCGCATCCAGTCCAACCTGAACACCTCACGATCACGTATGACCGACGCCTTTGCCATTGATGATTTAGGCTTGCCCGGGACGCCCGGCGAGACGCGTGTTGTTGTGGCGATGTCCGGCGGGGTTGATTCCTCGGTTGTGGCGGCACTTTTGAAGCGCGCCGGCTATGATGTCGTTGGCCTGACCTTGCAGCTTTATGATCATGGCGAGGCGGTGCATCGCGCAGGGTCATGCTGCGCGGGACAAGATATTCATGACGCACGGCGCGTGGCCGAGCGTTTGGGCATTCCGCATTATGTGCTCGATTATGAATCCCGCTTTCGTGAAGATGTGATTGAGCGTTTTGTCGATTCCTATCTCGCCGGTGAAACGCCGGTGCCTTGCATCGAATGCAATCGCAAAATCAAATTCCATGATCTGCTTGAAACCGCGCGCGAGTTGGGCGCAGCGGCTCTCGCAACGGGCCATTATGTAACCTCACGCCCCTTGCCCGACGGACGGCGCGGGCTTTATCGCGCGATCGATCCCGATAAAGATCAAAGCTATTTCCTCTATGGCACAACGGATGCGCAACTCTCGTTCTTGCGCTTTCCCTTGGGCGATTTGACCAAGCCGCAGACGCGCGCTTTGGCAGCCGAATTTGGTTTGTCGGTTGCTGATAAATCAGACAGTCAGGATATTTGTTTTGTGCCCACGGGTCGTTATACCGATGTGATTGAGCGCATGCGCCCCGAAGCCGCAACGCCGGGCGAGATTGTGCATCTCGATGGACGCGTGCTCGGTCATCATGATGGAGTCATTCATTATACGGTGGGTCAGAGGCGCGGGCTCGGCGTTGCTTCAGGTGAACCCCTTTATGTCGTCCGCATTGAAGCGGCGTCTGCCCGCGTGATTGTGGGGCCCCGCGAGGCGCTCCAAACGCGGCTCATCCATTTGCGCGACATTAACTGGGTTGGCGATCAGTCGCTTGCGACTTTGCCGCCCGAGGGGCTCGAGATCGCGGTGCGCGTACGCTCGACGCGGCCGCCCCAAGCCGCGCGGCTTTTGCGCGTCGGCGAGGATATCTGCGTCGAATTGCCGGAAGGCGAATATGGCGTATCCCCTGGCCAGGCCTGTGTTTTTTATGAGTCGACCGACCCCCGCGCCCGCGTTTTGGGCGGCGGTTCCATCATCCGGCCCAAAGCGGACCTAGCGGCGGGGGCTGTTTCCTTGACTCAAGGCGCGGCGGCGTCCTATATCCGGCCCGTCTCGCCGGGGTAACACTTCGGAGTTACGGGGCGGAGTAGCTCAGCCGGCTAGAGCAGAGGAATCATAATCCTTGTGTCGGGGGTTCGAGTCCCTCCTCCGCTACCACCGATACAGCGGTTTTTTGTCCAGGCTGATCGAGTAGTGCCAACGCACTGATATCTCCCGTTATTTTCAGCTTTACACTTCCCTTTCCAGGCAAGGGATGAACGTCAATCGATTTGATCAGAGATCGAAATTGCTCCGCTGCTTGGACCTTCAATTCAGGGTCTTTCGTGAGGTGGTCTTGCAGGTGATCAATCCGCTTTCTGTAGGATTCAACGAGATTGATTTGGGGCAGCGGGATTTTGAGATCCGTAAACTCTGTCGGTGTCTGTTTGAGGAGATCGGCCTTCTTGGCTTCAAGCTCCTTTAAGCGGCTTGTTAATGAAGGCATAGGCCCGGCGGCTGTTATTGAATCCACAATTCGTTCAATTTGCTGTGTGATTGTTCGGACAGATTTTTGATGGGCTTCGACATTTATCGTATCGCGCTCCGATAATTCCCGAACCGTCGCGTAGAAGGCATCTTCAAATTCCTGAATAAGTGTCGGGTCTAGCAAATTTTCTTTCACGCCCATTAAAACGGCGTTTTCGACCCGCTCAATCGAGATCTTCTTATTGTTCGTGCAAGTTCCCTTTTCGCGATGAGCGCTGCATCCAATGCGCCCTTCGCCGATAATTGACATGGGACCACCACATTCACTGCAGCGGATGAGGCCAGAGAACAAGCGTCGGGGATTTCGTCTTTTTGTAAGGGGAACCGATTGTTTTTGATCGAGGCGTTGGTGAGCCAGGTTCCAGGCTTCGTCGCTTACAATTCTAAGTTCTGGAACTTCGGTAACGACCCAATCCTTTTGAGGGTTGATGCGCGGGATACGCTTTCCGGTCCGTGGGTCCTTAACAAACCTTTGCCGATTGTAGAGAACTTTTCCCAGATAGGCCTCATTCCAAAGAATGCCATCACGGCGAGCCCTATTGCCGATGATCGTTGAGACATTCCATTGGCCACCACGAGGTGACCGGACACCTTCATTATTGAGCGATTTGGCAATCGTCCGTGCTGATATACCCGAGCCGTATTTGTCGAAAATCTCGCGAATAATGGCGGCTTGTTCTGGATTGATTATTCGCAAACCTGAATCAGGCTTTCCATCATCGCCAAAGCGGCGAACCACATCATAGCCATAGGGCAGGCCACCCGGTGATCGCTTTGCGATGGCGCGACCTTTTTGACCGCGCCGAATCTTCTCAGCGAGATCTTTCAGAAAGAGCGCATTCATCGTGCCCTTCAAACCGATATGGAGTTCGCTGATTTCTCCTTCAGCAATCGTTTGAATTTTTGACTGATGAAATGATACTTGCTTGAAAATGCCAGCGATATGTTCCTGATCGCGCGAAATGCGATCAAGTGCTTCAGCAATTACAATATCAACTAAACCAGCTTTGACTTG
>CANGSG010000104.1 GCA_947456435.1 Hyphomicrobiales bacterium | reverse complement strand
TTGGTTCGAGCCGGACCATTCTTTGGCACGGCTCATCATCGCAACTGGACTTGCAGCCCTCATCCTTGCGGCGGCGACACCTAGTTTGAAAATGCTCTCACTATCTTGGACATCATCCATGCCTATGGCGGCGGCTTTAACGCTCATCGCGCTCGGCCTTATGGGCGGCGCCCTTTACGTCTTGAGCGTATGGATAGCAGCCCGTTTGCTGAAAGCGCCGCTTCCGCTCCGGCTCCGCTGATCTTGATCAATGCCGCGCGCATCAAGTGATGCAAGAGTAACGGCTTTCCTGTGCTCCTCACAAAAGGAAGCGGATCATGAAAACCAATATCGGCGTCGTTGACCGGACCTTACGCGTTATCATCGGCTTATTGCTGATTGCCTGGGCTATTCCCATCGGCTTTCCCCCGATGGACTATAACTGGATCGGATGGGTGGGCATTATTCCGCTCGGTACAGCAATTGTTGGCTTTTGCCCGCTCTATAGCCTTCTCAATATGACGACCAATGGTCGACCGGGCGCGCATGCTTAAACAAAAAGGGCGCCCTTTTGAGGCGCCCTTACTTTATTCAAAGGCTTACTTTCAAAACGTCTTCGCGCCACGCACGAGGACATAATAGGCGTAAAGCGATGTCGTGCCGCAAATATAAAGCCGGTTGCGATTGATTCCACCGAAGCAGACATTTGCAACAACCTCCGGCACATGAACCTTAGCGATCAATGTGCCATCGGGATCGTAAACATGCACGCCGTCACCAGCCGAGGTCCAGATGCGCCCATCTTCGTCAACGCGCAATCCATCAAAAAAGCCGTTGGTGCTATTTGCGAAGAGACGGCCATTCTTGATCTTGTCGCCATCGACATCAAAAACGCGGATGTGACGTGGACCATTCTCGACATGAGTCGCGCCCGTATCAACGATATAAAGCTTCTTCTCATCCGGTGAGAAAGCCAGCCCATTCGGGCGCACAAAATCATCCGCAACGCGGGTGATGACACCCGTTTTCCCGTCAATGCGATAGACGTGGCAGCCATCCTGCTCCATCGGTGAGCGAAGGCCTTCATAGTCCCAATCAATACCGTAAGCGGGATCAGTGAACCAAATCGAGTCGTCAGTTTTCACAACCGCATCGTTGGGCGAATTGAAACGCTTTCCGTTGAAGCTGTCAGCGAGGGTGGTGATCGTACCATCAATCTCTGTGCGCGATACGCGACGGCCACGATGCTCGCAACTGATCAATCGACCTTGGCGATCAACCGTGTGACCATTGGTATATTGAGAAGGATTACGAAACTCCGAGACGCTGCCATCGGTCTCGTCAAACCGCATCATGCGATTATTCGGGATATCTGACCAAATCAGATAGCGGCCCGCCGGAAAATAAGCGGGGCCTTCCGCCCAGCGACACCCGACATAAAGCCGGTCGAGTTTTGCAGTGCCGTTGAAAAGCCCCACCCCTCTTTTGTCGAGCACCTCATAAGGCGTCGGCAGAATATCGTCATATGGTCCGCTCATTGGTCCTCCCCCTTCTCATTTTCTGAGATTTTTAAACGGGGTGATTATGACAGTCTCGCGCGAACTGACAAGGTGGGCACCGGCAAAGCCGCGACAGCCCGTCATTCTTGACCTTCAAACCCAGATCGGCGACCACTCCCCCCCGAAACAGGGATCCTCTATGTCCGATATTGATGCGATTGTGATCGGCGCCGGCGTGGTCGGCCTTGCGGTGGCGCGGGGGCTCGCGCTCTCCGGCCGCTCGGTCATCGTGCTTGAAGGCGCTGAGGGAATCGGCACGGAGACCTCATCACGCAATTCCGAAGTCATCCATGCCGGGATTTATTATCCGACTGGCAGTCTCAAGGCGAAGCTTTGTGTCAAAGGCCGCCGAGCCCTTTATGAATTTTGCGATAGTCACAAAGTGCCCTATCGGCGGTGCGGCAAATTGATTGTTGCGACTGACGAAGCCGAAGCAGCCGCGATCGAAAAGCTCAAAGCCACCGGTGATGCGAATGATGTTGAAGATCTAAAACTCATTACTGGCGATGAAGCGCGTGCCATGGAGCCTGCGCTCTATGCGACGGCAGCGCTCCTCTCGCCAGTAACAGGCATACTTGACAGCCACTCATTCATGCTCGCGCTGCAAGGAGACGCGGAAGCCCATGGCGCGGCCTTCGCCTTCCATACACCGTTCCAGCGGGCCGATATCAGCGGCAACATAATTCGTGTCGAAACCGGTGGCGCCGAACCGATGACGCTGACAACGAATATTCTCGTGAATGCTGCCGGACTCTATGCGTCTAAAACAGCAGAGGCGATGAACGGTCTTTCGCGTGATGACGTTGCTGAAACGCGCTACGCGCGCGGGAATTATTTCACGCTGCAAGGGCGCGCGCCGTTCTCGCGCTTGATTTATCCGGCTCCCCATACGCATGGGCTCGGTGTGCATCTGACGCTCGATCTCGCCGGACAGGCGCGCTTTGGGCCCGATGTCGAATGGATCGACGAGATTGCCTATGACGTAAACCCCAAACGCGCGGAAGGGTTTACCGAAGCGATCCGCCGCTATTGGCCAACACTACCCGATAACGCACTGGCCCCCGGCTATTCAGGGATCCGGCCCAAACTCTCAGGACCCAATGATCCGGCCCCCGATTTTCGCATCGACGGACCCGCAGCTCATGGCATCCCGGGGCTCGTCAATCTATTTGGAATCGAAAGCCCGGGCCTGACCGCCTCGCTGGCTATCGCCGACTCGGTCCTCGACTCGCTGGGCTGACGCCCCAGAGTTGCCCTTTAGGGGCCATAACTAGGCCCTTTATCGGTGTTCCTTTTCTTTTTCATGCGGGTGTGAATAGATGCGTCCGCCGCAATTGAGACCCTGCCCATGACTTTGCTTGCCCGCGCATTTTTGGCCCTGATCGCCGTCACTTTTTTAACGCCGGTTCTTGCCGCACCCCGCACCGATCTGGTGGTAGGTGTAAGGTTGGAGCCGCCGCATCTTGACCCGACAGCGGGCGCGGCCGCCGCTATTGGCGAGGTCACTTATGCGAATGTGTTTGAAGGCCTCACGCGCATTGATCGCGACGGAAAAGTGAAACCCGCGCTTGCCTCCTCCTGGGAGATTTCGGAAGACGGCAAGACCTATGTGTTTCGTTTGCGCAGCGGCGTGACATTCCACGACGGTACGACCTTCTCCTCAAGCGATGTGAAATTCTCGCTGGATCGCGCGCGCGGGGAAGGCAGTGTGAACCCGCAAAAGGGATTGTTCGAACCCATCGACATGATTGAGTCAGCCGATCCGACAACAGTGAAGATCACTTTGAAAAGACCGACCGGTTCTTTTCTTTTTAATCTAGGCTGGCCCGCCGCCATCATCATCTCACCGAAGTCTGCCGAGACCAACAAAACAAATCCGGTAGGAACCGGTCCCTTCCGCTTTTCGAATTGGACCAAGGGTGCGAGCGTCGAACTGGTGCGCAATGATAATTATTGGGGTCGCAAGGTTGCGCTTGAAAAAGTTCTCTTTCGCGTGATTGCCGATCCCTCGGCCGCCTATGCGTCTTTGATGGCCGGCGATGTCGATGCCTATCCGATTTATCCCGCGCCGGAAAATCTTGATCAGTTCCGCGCGGATAAACGCTTCACGGTTGTGGTCGGCAACACCGAAGGTAAAACGATCCTCGCGATCAATAATGGCAAGAAACCTTTTGATGATCTCAAAGTGCGGCAAGCGCTTGCTTATGCGGTTGATCGGAATGCGGTGATCACCGGCGCGATGTTTGGCATCGGCCAACCCATCGGTTCACATTTCTCACCAACTGATCCCGGTTATATCGATCTCACGGGTCAATATGCTTATGACCCCTACAAGGCCAAAGCGTTATTGCGTGAAGCGGGTGTCACCGATCTCAAATTACGCCTTGTATTGCCCCCTCCAGAATATGCGCGACGCGGCGGTGAAATCATCGCGCAACAATTAAAAGCCATCGGCATCACGGTTGAGATCGTGCCTGTTGAATGGGCGCAATGGCTCTCGGATGTGTTCAAGGCCAAGAATTACGACTTAACAATCATCTCGCATGTCGAACCGATGGATCTCGATATCTATGCGCGTGATGATTATTATTTCGACTATAAGAGCCCCGCCTACAAAGCGCTCTATGCAGAGCTTGCTGCCACAACGGATGAAGCCAAACGTCTGGAGCTCATCGGCAAAGCACAGAAAATGCTCGCTGATGATTGCGTGAATGTATTTTTGTTCTTGTTGCCAAAGAGCGGTATCTGGAACGCGAAGCTCAAAGGGCTTTGGGACAACGCCCCCATTCCGGTCAATGACCTAACCGAAGTTGAATGGGTGGAGTAGCAGTTTGAATTTTTACTCCTTCAAACTGCTTTAACTTCGCTGCTGCGCGTAAGAGCCCTGATAGATTTATTGGGTGCGGAAAATTTTACTCCGTCATTGCGAGCGTGAGCGAAGCAATCCAGCTGATGATGGGCATTCAATTGCTATGACGACACAGAGCCTTTACTTTTGACTCCACCTGGATTGCTTCGCGTTCGCTCGCAATGACGGACGAGGTTTCCATCACATTTTACTAAAATCTATCCGCTAACTTTCACCCTCCCTCATCCCCTCATGACTAAAACACAAAGTCCGCGCGTTGAGCGTCGGGCGATTTGCGTTTTGGTGCGGGGCTGATATGTTTCCCTTAGGTCATGCACATCATGACTCGGGGAATTGAAAGGCCCCACAATCACCGGCAGAGCATCTGCCGTCACCAAACTGCCCTGACGTTGCTCAATGTCGGGGTGGCGGCGTTATGTCCAGGTCGCGAGACTAAAAGCGTCGCGGCCATGTGATTGTGGCTCTTTCAACACCCCGGCTCCAGTGCGCTTCGCACTGGGGTCGTTTTCTTTTGAAAAGGGGTGCCTCATGGAGTTCAAAGAGTTCCCTAATGAGTTTTCCTTAAGCGCGCAGGTGCAGGTACTTTGTATCCACGCGGAATCCGTTTTGAAATTCGCCGAAGAAATCGTCGCGCAAGGCTCTGAGCATTTATCGGATCAAGAGATAGCGATCTATGCCGCGCTTGCCGATTATCTCGACCGCGCGTGCTATCAGGCTGATAAGTTAATAAAGCAAATACGGCGTTAGGTTTGTTGTAATTGCGAGCACGCAACTCTTAAACCGTCATTGCTTCGCGTTCGCTCGCAATGACGGAGTAACAATTTATACAGCTCACCATAAGGTTGAAATCACCCCCGCATCCGCTTGCCTTCCGGGTCGAACAGCGGATCGGTAATGATCGTTGCCTTGCGCAGTTCACCCATGATCTCGATCGCAAATGAGCCATGACCGAGATCATCGGCGATCTCTTTCGGCACATAGCCTTGCGCGAGCGATTTATCGACATAATGCGCATAGCCGCCTGATGTCACCCAACCGATCACTTTGTCGCCATGCCAGATCGGCTCATCACCCAGCACGTCGGCATCGGTTGCTTCGACAATCATCGAGACACGACGCAATGTGCCGCCGCTCTTATGCTCCTCAACCGCCGCAGCTTTGCCGATAAAGTCCGGCTTATCAAGACGGATGAAACGATCCATACCAGCTTCGAACGGCCCATAGATCGGGCGCAACTCGCGGAACCAAGTCGGGAAGTTCTTCTCGAGGCGCAAAGCGAGCAGCGCGCGCATACCGAAATTGATGAGACCATGCGGCTTGCCTGCTTCGAGAATCGCGAGATAGAGGCGACGCTGATATTCCGGCTTCACCCAGATTTCATAACCCAGATCACCCGTATAGGTGACGCGGTTCACCATCGCGGGAACATTGCCGACATCAAAGCTTTTATGATCCATGAATTTGAAGGCGGCGTTTGACACGTCTTCATCGGTCAAAGCCTGCAACACATCGCGTGCCTTAGGCCCTGCAATCGATAAGCCCACAAGACCCATATCGAGACGCTTCACCGAAACCGAACCATCCTTTGGCAAATGCTTTTCGAACCAGCGCATGTGATAGATCTGCGCTTGCGACGAGCCCCACATATAGAAATGACCGTCACCTGCTTTCGCGATGGTGAAATCACCGATGAGCTTGCCCTTTTCATTGAGCATCGGTGTCAGAACCAAGCGACCCGTCTTCGGCATCACATTGGTCATGAGGCGCGCGAGATAGGCTTCTGCGCCCGCGCCGGTGAATTCATATTTCGCGAAGTTTGCGATTTCCGTGACGCCAACTTTTTCGCGCACGCCTTTGCACTCGGCTTTAACATGCGGAAAATCATTCGAGCGGCGGAAGGAGAAAATATCTTCCTGCGGAACACCCTTTGGTGCGAACCAGAGTGGTGTCTCCAAGCCCCATGAATCGCCCATAACCGCGCCATTGGCGACCATGAGATCATAGGTTGCCGTTGTCTGATGGGGACGCGCAGCAGGCAATTCTTCATTCGGGAAGCGGATACGGAAGCGGCGTGAATAATTCTCGCGCACCTTCTCGTTCGTGTAAGAGCGCGTGGCCCATTCGCCATAGCGCGCAACATCCATGCCCCAGACGTCAAAGCCCGGATCGCCATGCACCATCCATTGCGAAAGCGCGAGGCCAACGCCCCCACCTTGGCTGAAGCCTGCCATCACCGCGCACGCGACCCAGTAATTCGAAAGACCCTGCACAGGACCGACGAGTGGATTGCCGTCCGGCGAGAAAGTGAACGGGCCATTGATGATTTTTTTGATGCCAGCCTTCGCCATG
>CANGSG010000103.1 GCA_947456435.1 Hyphomicrobiales bacterium | reverse complement strand
TTGCGCTCACCTTTGCTGGCGCGACGCGTTCAGTAATCAGATGATAATTAGCCTTGAGCGCAGTGAGATCGATGGTGAGCAGAGCGGCTGTTGGGTCATCCGCTGAGTGGGCGGATAGAGCCATCTCATTCGATCCTTTCCGGAATACGATCATCGCTGATAAGCGTCGAGAAACGCGTCACTTCGGCATCGAATTGCAAGGTCACTGTACCGGTTGGTCCATGACGTTGTTTGCCGATGATGACTTCGGCGCGGCCATGGACTTGTTCCATTTCCGTCTGCCATTTGAAGTATTCTTCCGTGCCCATTTTGGGCTCTTTGTTTTTCAGATAATATTCTTCACGGAAAACAAAGAGCACGATATCGGCGTCTTGTTCAATCGAGCCCGATTCACGCAAGTCAGAAAGTTGTGGTCTTTTATCATCACGTTGCTCGACCTGACGGGAGAGCTGCGACAGCGCCACGACAGGCACGTTCAATTCTTTTGCAAGCGCTTTGAGACCGGTCGTGATTTCGGTTAATTCTTGAACGCGGTTGTCGCCTTTTCGCGCCGATCCTGAAAGGAGCTGCAAATAGTCGACGACCAAAACATCAAGGCCCTTCTGACGTTTTAAACGTCGCGCGCGGGCTACAAGCTGCGCAATTGAAATACCGCCGGTCTCATCGATATAGAAAGGAATACGCTCCATCTCGCGCGCGGCATCGGCGATCTTCGAAAAATCTTGTTCGTTGATTTCACCACGACGAATTTTATAGGACGCCACACCCGATTGCTCGGCGATGATACGCGTTGCCAATTGTTCAGCCGACATTTCGAGCGAGAAAAATCCGACAATACCACCATCAAGACGCTTGACGGTGCCGTCTTTGTTTTTCTCATGCGCGTAAGCGCGCGCGATATTGAACGCGATATTGGTGGCAAGCGCGGTTTTGCCCATACCGGGGCGACCTGCGACGATGACCAGGTCGGAGGATTGCAATCCACCGAGCATCCGGTCGAGGTCAGTAAGACCCGTCGCCACGCCAGATAATTTCCGATCACGGCGAAAGGCTTCGGCGGCGAGATCAACGGCGTTACGCAAGGCGCTTGAAAAATCTTGAAAGCCGCCATCGTAACGGCCTTGTTCGGCCAATTCGTAAAGGCGACGCTCTGCATCTTCGATTTGTTTGCGTGGATGATCATCAACCGGCGCGTCATAGGCGACATTGACCATGTCTTCGCCAATATTGATGAGCTGACGGCGCATCGCGAGATCATAAATCGTGCGGCCATAGGCTTCGGCATTCACAACCGTTGTCGCTTCGGCCGCCAAACGCGCGAGATATTGCGGCACTGTCATGCCGCCCAAATCCTGATCGCCGACAAATGATTTCAGCGTGACCGGCGTTGCGAGTTTCCCCGCACGGATCAATTGCTGCAAAATGTCATAGATCCGGCGATGGAGTTCTTCCGAAAAATGCGTCGGCTCGAGAAAATCCGAAACACGAAAATAGGCGTCGTTGTTCACGAGGATCGCACCAAGCAATGCTTGTTCGGCTTCCACATTATGCGGCGGAACGCGATAGGATGTTTCGATATCAGCGAGGCGAATAACAGACGAGGGCGCGGCCATGGGACATTCCGGTTTCTATCGCAGGAGCTTTAAGCCGAAGCTGACTGACGAATCACGGCTTGGTTATGATTCTATTCAAGGCGTGCCCGTTTTCCACAGCACTCACAAGAAACCAAATAAACATGAGCGTTTTGAACGATTTCCCTTGCTTTGGGCAATCAATTGAAAAAGCCCGACTTTCGCCGGGCTTTTTGAATTTAAAAGGGGTTTTGAGCCCTTTATTATTCGCGATCGTCGCTTTCAGCCAAAGCCGCGCCGACTTCGAGGCCGAGATCGTCAAGGTTGATTTCTTCACGGACAATCGCGCTTTCGCCGCGCGCCTGACGCTCAGCTTCTTCAGGGCTGCGCGCAACATTGACGGTGATCTTAACATCAACTTCCGGATGCAGATGAACGGGCACGGTGTGAAGGCCGATTGTCTTGATCGGAATGTTCAGAACCACCTGATTGCGGTTGAGGTTAAAGCCGCCAGCGGTTGCGGCTTCGGAGATATCGCGCGCTGCGACTGAGCCGTAGAGTTGACCCATTTCGCCAGCCTGACGAATGATAACGAATGACTGACCGTCGAGCTTTTCGGCAACGGCGGATGCGTCTTTTTTTGCAACAAGATTGCGTGCTTCAAGCTGCGCGCGTTGGGTTTCGAAATGCGCGATATTGTCTTTCGTGGCGCGCAACGCTTTGTGACGCGGCAGAAGGAAATTGCGGGCATATCCGTCTTTCACACGGACGACATCGCCCATCTGTCCGAGGTTCGGTACGCGTTCGAGAAGAATGACTTGCATAGTATTTATCCTTTCAAGATTTTAGGAAGCGGTGTTGGAGGGAAGGGGCGCGGTTGAAAACCGTGTCCGGAATGAGAGCCACATATCGGCAATCCCCAGAAGCGCGATGCCGATAACCGGCCATCCGGGAAGCAGAACGAAAACGAGGTAGATCGCGAAGAGCAGTCCGCGCCGTGATTTCAAAGGCCGCGTGATGGCATGAAGAACCGCCAGGCCCTGCAGGCAATAACCGGTGATCAGGCCAGCGAGGCTAATACGTCCGGCGAGCGCAGGATAATCATCAGCCGCAATGGCGAGGGCGAGCGAGAGGACCAGTGCCGGAACAGCAAGACGTGGTAGCGCCAGCGTGGAGAGATCGGGCCAAGGACGCGGCAGGCGGCCAGAAGCCTGAACGATGCGTCCGGCGGCCCAAAGAAGGATAACCGATATGATGACACTGGCGGATGTGCTGATCGGTGCCGCGATATTGGCGAGAAGCGCGGACAGAGTCTCAACAAATTTAGCCTTATCTTCCGGCGACAGTCCAGCAACGAGATCCGGGTCATAGGTAAGAACAACATCGACCGCGCGGCTGAAGGTTGCGATGAAACTGGCATAGTCAGTTGCAATCAGGAGCGCCCCTGAAAGTGTCAGAGCGACCGACAAGCCGATGATCCAGAATAGGACCCGACCAAGCGGATACCATTCCATCTTTTCGGTCTCATTCGCTTCTGAAGAGCGGCCGAGCAACAAAAGATAGGCTGTAAACCATGACGGCAGGCCGATCGAAAGCGCCTGAATGATCCCTGCCATGGGCGAGAAGATCAGGGCAGTGACAGCAAGGGAAACGACCGTTGCGACAAGCCCGGCGTGATGGCCGAAACCCAAAGTCGCAATCAAAATGGGAAGAGGCGCAATCAAGTAAAGCAGGAAGGCAAGCGGGGAACCCGTTGAAATAACGGCAAAAAGCAGCGCTGAAACTGCGCCGCATCCCGCTCCGAAAGCCCAATTCCGACCCGTGGTCATCCCGCTGTCCCGCTTACCCCGATGAGGGGCGGTTAGGAACGGATCAATTGCCCGTTCCAACATATCCGGCTTCAGCTCAATTCGCTTTAGCCCGATATCTGATGAAGAACATCGGGACCCGTGGGTCCCGATAAGATGCAAGTCTCAGACGTTTAAGTCTTACGCGATCACGTAAGGCAAAAGGCCGAGGAAGCGGGCGCGCTTGATGGCTTGCGCCAATTCGCGTTGCTTCTTGGCCGACACCGCCGTGATGCGTGACGGAACGATCTTGCCGCGCTCAGAAATGTAGCGCGAGAGCAAGCGCGTATCCATGTAATCGATCTTCGGAGCGTTCGCGCCCGAGAACGGGCAGGACTTGCGACGACGATAGAAGGGGCGACGTGCGCCGCCGGATGATTCAACCGCTGACATCAGAAGCTCTCCTCTTCAGCATCGTTTTCTTCACGACGAGGGGGACGCGGACCGCGGCCGCTGCCGCCTCCACCACCACCACCGAAGCGGCTACCGCCCGGACGGCCGCCCGGACCACGATCACCGCGGTCATCATCACGATCGCGCTTCTGGAGCATAGCCGAAGGGCCTTCTTCCAGAGCTTCGACACGGATCGTGAGTGAACGGATCACGTCTTCGCTGATCGCTTCGAGACGCTCAACTTCCGCAAGCGCGGCATGCGGGGCGTCAACATTGAGAAGCGTGAAATGCGCCTTACGGTTCTTCTTGATCCGGAATGCGAGGGTCTTCACACCCCAATATTCAACTTTCGTGACCTTGCCGCCATTGGCTTCGATCACGCCTTTGAATTGTTCATTGATAGTCTCGACCTGCTGCGCCGTCACATCTTGGCGCACGAGAATAACATGCTCGTAGAGAGCCATGGATTTACCTTTCCTGTTTCACGCGAGCTTTCGGCGCCAAGCCCTTCGAGCCACTGGGATTTTTACATCCAAGGAAAGGCCCGAAACGAGAGGGGAACGAAGGCGGAGACAAGGGAAACGGAGAGGGATTCTCCTGCCCGAAAATTCGGGTTTTCCTTACAGCCACCGGCCGACCGACCGCGATTGAAGGCGTGTTCCTAATGGCAAAGCCTCAGAAACGCAAGGGGTTAGGTCTTTAAAATGCCGCGAGGGGATTAGCCCAAGGCCCCCATCACCAGCGTTATATTGAGGCCGATGATCACAAGCGCGATCAGGACGGCGAGTGCGGTCAGGATCCGGGGCGCCACCAAATCCCCCATCCGCTTTTTGGAGGCGGTGAAGATTACGAGCGGGACAACCGCAAAAGGCAGTTGCAGGCTCAAGACGACCTGACTGAAGACGAGAAGCCGCGTTGCTCCCTCATTGCCATAAGCGAAAGCGACGAAGGCCGCCGGGCCTACAGCGATCAACCGCGTGACGAGCCGCTGCACCCAAGGCCGAAAGGCGATTTTGAGGAAGCCCTCAAAGACGATTTGGCCCGCTAACGTCGCTGTAACCGTCGCGTTGAGGCCGCATCCGATCAGCGCAATCGCAAAAAGCATCGGGGCGAGGGCTGTGCCCAAAAGTGGCTCCAGCAGCGCATGGGCATCGGACAATTCGGCGATCTCGGTTTTGCCATTCGCATGAAAGGTCGCCGCTGAGAGGATCAGGATGGCGGCATTAATCAAAAAGGCGAAACAGAGGGCGATGCTTGAATCGATGGTCGCAAAAGTAAGGCTCTCGCGCCGTTCTTTGGGGCTGCTGCCCAGCATCCGGGTCTGAACGATGCCAGAGTGAAGATAGAGATTATGGGGCATGACGGTCGCCCCCAAAATCCCGAGCGCCAGATAAAGCATTTCAGGATTGGTCAGAATGGCGGAACTCGGCACGAGGCCCGGGAAAACGGATGCCCAATCGGGTTTTGCCAAGGCGATTTCAACGACAAAACAGAATGTGATCAGCACGAGAACGCCGATTACAACCGCTTCGATGGTGCGGAAGCCGTAACGTTGCAAGGCAAGGATCAGAAGGGCATCGAGCGCTGTAACGGCGATCCCGACCGGCAAAGGCCAACCAAACAACAATTGAAGTCCGATGGCGGTGCCAATGACTTCGGCAATATCGGTGGCGATGATCGCGATTTCTGCGAGAAAAAACAGAAAGAGATTGATGGGAGCAGGGAGGCTTTCACGGCATGTCTCGGCCAAATCTTTGCCGGTAGCCACCGCTAGCCGCGCCGCGAGCGCCTGAAGCATAATGGCGGTGAGGCTCGATAGAAGAACCACGGACAGCAGCGCGTAGCCGAATTTCGAACCGCCCGCGAGCGAAGTTGCCCAATTGCCCGGGTCCATATAGCCAACGGCGACGAGATAGCCTGGGCCGAGAAAAGCCAAGAGTTTGCGCCCAAAGGACCAATGGGCGGCAACCGGCACAGACTCATGATCGGCCCGCAAGCCATGGATCGTCGGCGGGCGTTGTTTCTCTAAAATCCCAGTCATTCCCTATAGATTGCCCATTGCCCGAGGATCCTCAAGGCCGCATCGCGAGATTTGAAGGATTGAAGCCCGGCGGATCGACTTTTTTGTGGCATCAGCACAACACACCCGACCAAATCGACGTCTTGGTCTTTGGTTGAACCGGGTTTGCCGAAAATTGGCCACATTGAAGCTGATCTGGAATGTGGGAACGGCAATTGAAAAGTAACCCCTTTGTCGCCATGGTGTCGCCCGCACTGCCGGTTAACGCAGTCAGCACCCTAGGGAGAGAGGGACGAAAGAGAGATTTTTCGTTCCACGACAGAGAAGGTTGAAAGGCCAAAACGTCTCATGAGCGATCGAGTTTTTGATAAATCCAAATTGCCCAGCCGCTATGTGACGGAAGGCCCGGCGCGCGCACCCCATAGGTCTTATTATTACGCTATGGGTTTGAACCGCGCTCAGATGAGCCGCCCTTTTGTCGGCGTGGCCTCGTGCTGGAATGAAGCGGCGCCGTGTAACAACACCCTTATGCATCAAGCGCAGTTTGTGAAAAGCGGCGTTGATGCGGCCGGCGGCACCCCGCGCGAATTCGTGACCATCACCGTCACGGACGGGATCGCGATGGGCCATCAAGGGATGAAGTCCTCGCTCGTCTCACGTGAAGTGATTGCTGACTCGGTCGAGCTCACCATGCGTGGCCATTCCTATGACGCGATCGTCGGTTTGGCGGGTTGTGACAAATCTCTCCCCGGCATGATGATGGCGATGGTGCGTTTGAATGTGCCTTCTATTTTCATCTATGGCGGATCGATCCTTCCCGGCACCTTCAAAGGCAAGCCAGTTACAGTGCAAGACGTGTTCGAAGCGGTCGGCAAACATTCAGTCGGCGCGATGAACGAGGAGGATCTCTACGAACTCGAGGCTGTAGTGTGCCCTTCATCAGGTGCTTGCGGCGCGCAATTCACGGCG
>CANGSG010000102.1 GCA_947456435.1 Hyphomicrobiales bacterium | reverse complement strand
TCACTTCAATCTTTGCGCGCGCCTCGCCGCGCTGGCGATATCCGGTCAACCGCGCGGGAATTACTTTCGTGTCGTTAACGACAACGATATCGCCAGGCTGAAGCAAATGAGGAAGATCGGCAATATGTCGATCTTCAAATTCGGCATCACCCGCGCGAACAACGAGAAGCCTTGCCGTCTCTCGTTGCTCCGCAGGACGAAGCGCAATGCGTTCCGGCGGCAATTCAAAATCAAAATCATCGACACGCATCGACGAATGCCACCTTTACAAATTTAAAGCGAAACGACACTCGCCTTTACGATGCTGTCTGGATCACGCACAGGTTCGCCACGCTTGATCTTATCGACATTTTCCATGCCTTCAACGACTTGACCCCAAACCGTATATTGACGGTCAAGGAAACGCGCATCATCGAAGCAGATAAAAAATTGCGAATTGCCGCTGTCAGGATTTGACGAGCGTGCCATAGAGCACACACCCCGTATATGCGGCTCGGGATTGAATTCTTGCTTCAAATTCGGATAGCTCGAACCGCCTGTACCCGTGCCATGGGGGCAACCAGTTTGCGCCATGAACCCATCAATCACACGATGGAAAACAATACCGTCATAAAAGCCCTCTTCCGCGAGACGCTTGATGTGAGCGACGTGATTAGGCGCAAGATCAGGACGGAATTTGATCACGACATGACCTTTTGTCGTTTCAAGAACGAGATGATCCTTACCGCCCTTCGCTACTGTCTTTTCGGCGCTTGCTTTGGGCGTAGCCTTCTTTGCGGGAGCTTCTTTTTTCGGTTTTGTCGCTTTAGGTGTCGCAGCCATTTCGTCTCGTTCCTTATTTTGCGTCAGCCATTACTTGAACTTTTACAATTTTATCCGGGCCTTTGACCATGCCATTTTGAGCCTGATCACCCTTTTTGATTTTATCAACAAATTCCATTCCCGAAACCACGTCGCCAAAAACGGTATATTTGCCATTCAAGAAGGGAGAGGCTTGATAACAGATGAAAAATTGTGAATTGGCAGAATTGGGATCATTCGAACGCGCCATTCCCAGGGTACCGCGATTAAAGGGCTGTGGTGTAAATTCAGCGGGAAGATTGGGCAATTTCGAACCGCCCATGCCGGTCCCCGTCGGATCACCCGTTTGCGCCATAAAGCCTTCAATCACGCGATGAAAAACAATGCCATCATAAAAGCCTTGCCGAACAAGCGTTTTAATCTGCTCGACATGTTTGGGCGCCAAATCAGGGCGAAGCTTGATGACAACGCGACCATCTTTTAACTCAAGATACAACGTATTCTGCGGATCAAGAGCTTGCGCCGAAGCGAAATGAACTCCGAATAAAAGCGTCAAAGCAACAATAACAGCACGGATCATCTAGATCTTCTCCAAGAGACAGCGAGCTCAGGCTCACGACCGTTAAACATCAAAGAAATTTAACTTTTTGAATAAGTTTTTCAGCGACGGAAGAGGGAACAAATTCCGCCACATCACCACCCATTTTGGCGATTTGCCGGACCAATGTGGCGGTGATGGGGCGAACCGCAGGAGATGCCGGAATGAAGACCGTATTGATTTTCGGCGCCATGACACCATTCATGCCGGCCATTTGCATCTCATAATCAAAGTCTGTGCCGTCGCGCAAACCGCGAATGAGAAGCGTTGCATCCACGCGCTTGGCGGCATTAACAGCAAGGTCATCAAACGTCATCACATCCAAAAAAGTTCCAGCCGATTGCGCAAGGGAACTCACACTCGCACGGATCATTTCTACCCGTTCATCAACTGAGAATAATGGCGCCTTACCAGGATGGATGCCTATGGCGATTGTTAAATGATCAACCATGGCACAGGCCTTGGAGATCACATCAACATGTCCAAGTGTTAAAGGATCAAAAGACCCAGCGTAAAGGCCTTTGCGCGTTTTCGGAGACGTCATCTTGTTTGACCCTTTTTTAAAAAGCCGCGCTCAGACGTTATCCGTCGCGTTATCGCCACCGGTTTCGGACACCTCGCCTTCGTCCATGCCGTCATCGCTAATGCGCTCGACGGACACAACGCGTTCACCTTCAGCCGTATTGAACACGGTCACACCTTGTGTTGCACGACCCGCAATGCGGATACCGTCAACTGGACAACGAATAAGCTGGCCACCATCGGTGACCAACATGATCTGGTCTGACATTTCGACTGGGAACGAGGCAACAAGTTTACCGTTACGCTCATTAACTGCCATCGCGACGATACCTTTGCCCCCACGGCCGGTAACGCGATATTCATAGGCCAAGCTGCGCTTGCCATAGCCTTGCTCTGAAATCGTCAAGATCACTTGCTCGCGCGCCGACAACTCCGCATAGCGCTCTTGCGAAATTGCCGCTTCACCTGACAATTCTTCATCCATCGGCGCTTCATCTTGGGTCGTTTCACCCGACACAGCACGGCGCATCCTTATATAGGCCAAACGCTCTTCAGCTGACGCATCAACATGGCGCAAAATTGCCATGGAAATCACACGATCATCTATAGCGAGATTAATGCCGCGCACGCCGGTTGAATCACGACCCTTAAAGACACGCACATCATCAACCGCGAAGCGGATCGATTGACCTTCTGCCGTCGTGAGGAGAACATCATCATCGGCTGTACAAATTTGCACATCGACGATCATGTCGTCTTCATCGAGTTTCATCGCAATTTTGCCGGCTTTATTGACCTGCGTGAAGTCCGACAATTTATTGCGACGAACATTGCCATTTGCGGTTGCAAACATCACATCGAGACGATCCCAATCCTCTTCATTTTCCGGAAGAGGCATGATGGTTGTGATACGTTCACCCGCATCAAGCGGCAGCATATTGATAAGCGCTTTACCGCGCGCATTTGGTGCAGCTTCAGGCAATCGCCAAACTTTCTCTTTGTAAGCCTGCCCGGCGGACGAGAAGAACAAAATCGGCGTATGCGTTGATGCCACAAACAGACGGCTGACAAAATCCTCGTCACGCGTTTGCATGCCCGAGCGGCCTTTGCCGCCACGTCGTTGTGCCCGATAGGTTGAAAGCGGCACACGCTTGATATAGCCGGCATGCGAGACTGTGACGACCATATCCTGTCTCTGGATCAGATCTTCATCCTCAACATCGGCGTCCCATTCGACAAATCCGGTTCTGCGTGGCGTGGCATAAGCGGATTTTACCTCGTTCAACTCATCCGAGATGATCGACATGATACGAAGTCGAGAGCTCAAAATATCAAGATAATCAGCAATTTCTGCCGCAATCTTGTTTAACTCATCAGCAATTTCATCCCGACCCAGCGCGGTTAAACGCGCCAAACGCAATTCGAGAATTGCACGCGCTTGCGCATCCGATAGGCGATAAGTGCCTTCATGAGACACTTTGTGGCGCGGATCGGCAATCAACTCAACGAGAGCCGCCACATCTTGTGCCGGCCACTCGCGCAGCATCATCGCTTCACGCGCGCTATTCGGATCGGGAGCGGTGCGGATGAGATGGATAATTTCATCAATATTTGCCACAGCAATCGCAAGACCAACCAAGACATGCGCGCGATCTCGGGCTTTGCCTAATCTGAATTTCGTGCGGCGGCTAACAACCTCTTCACGGAATTCAACAAAGGCGCGAATGAAATCGAGGAGTGTAAAAACTTCTGGTCTTCCGCCATTAAGCGCAACCATGTTGCAGCCGAAACTCGACTGCAATTGCGTGAAGCGCCACAACTGATTAAGCACAACATCGCCAACGGCGTCACGCTTCAATTCGATCACGATGCGCATGCCGTCGCGATCAGATTCATCGCGCAAATCGGAAATGCCTTCCACACGCTTTTCGCGCACGAGTTCCGCAATTTTCTCAATCAGATGCGCCTTGTTCACCTGATAAGGAATTTCGGTGATAATGATCGCTTCACGACCTTGCTTGCCGCTCTCAATTGTCGCCTTAGCACGCACGACAACGGAACCGCGCCCAATGTGATAGGCCGCACGTACACCACCACGACCAAGGATTGTTCCGCCTGTCGGAAAATCAGGACCCGGCACGATCTCGATCAAACGATCAATACCGATGGCGGGATCTGCGATATAGGCCAAGCAGGCATCGATGACTTCGCCGAGATTATGCGGTGGAATATTCGTCGCCATACCAACGGCAATACCGCCTGCCCCATTCACGAGAAGATTGGGGAAGCGCGCGGGAAGGACAACGGGCTCGCTCTCCGAGCCATCATAGTTTGGTTGGAAATCAACCGTGTCTTCGTCGAGATCGGTGACAATAGACATCGCGGGCTTCGCAAGCCGCACTTCGGTGTAACGCATCGCCGCAGCAGGATCGCCATCGACTGAACCGAAATTGCCTTGCCCGTCGATCAACGGCAAGCGCATGGAAAAATCCTGCGCCATACGCACAAGCGCGTCATAGATCGATTGGTCACCGTGCGGGTGATATTTACCGATGACATCGCCGACGATACGTGCCGATTTGCGATAGGGTTTATCCGGCGTGTAACCGTTCTCGATCATCGAATAGAGAATGCGGCGATGCACGGGTTTCAAACCGTCGCGCGCATCGGGAAGCGCACGCGACACGATCACGCTCATCGCGTAATCGAGATAGGAGCGTTTCATCTCGTCGGTGATTGAAACCGGGCGGATGTCCTGCGGGGTCGGGACGGTTGGCTGAACGGGATTATCGGACAAAATGGGCGCTCGCAAAGCGGGAAAAACAAACGCAATTCCTCTCAGGAATCACGACAAATTTGTGTACCCGATTCCCGACGGGCCACCTAACGAAAAACCGCCCTCTCCCCGTTCAAAAAACTAAGTATTTTCAACTATTTAACTCTACCTTTGGGAGGTTACCCCCCGAAAAGCACAGCATGTATGATCCGGCCGGGCAGAAGTGTGAAAATGCCGGCCCCTAAAAGGGCAAAAACCACAAGCGATAGAAGGGTCCAGGCATGGGTTTGATGGTCTCCTCTTCGGGCGGATCGCCATGCTATTCCAATAGAAAATAGTGCAATGACGCTGAGCAGATGCAGAGGGCCAAAGGGCCCTACCCATTTAAAGTTGGAAATGAAAAATGACGACAAGGCTGTAAGAGCCATCGCACCCTTCCAGATGCGTCCGAATATCCGATGGGCATAGCTCCCCGCTTCAAGAGCAATTGAACGGGAGTGAGCGTAAGGGCCACCACAACAGCGCTGACATGAAAAGGGATCGCCGCCGTAGCATTGAGCAAGGGTTCGAGCGTCATGAGGATTGCTGATAGAAACGAGACATGCCGAATACAAAGCAAAGTGAATTTGCAACAACTTTGCAGGGCATGTGAATCTATCAGTCTAATTGACGCAAGGTCAATTTAGACAATGCAGACCTTTTAGATCCGGACCAATCTGATTGGCTCAATCAGAAGGGAATATCGTCGTCGATCTCGCCACCACGGCTCGTTACTGCCGGCGCACCACCAGATGATCGACCCCCACCATAAGACACCGAGCCCCCATCTTCACCTGCGCTTGCGCCGCCACCGCGACCATCAAGCAAGGTCATCTCACCACGATAACGCTGCAACACGATTTCGGTCGCCGTACGTTCCTGGCCGTTTTTATCCGTATATTTGCGCGTCTGGAGTTGACCTTCGAGATAGAGCTTAGAGCCCTTTTTCACATATTGCTCAGCGACCTTGGCGAGATTCTCGTTGAAGATCACGATATTGTGCCACTCGGTGCGTTCTTTGCGTTCACCCGAGGCCTTATCGCGCCATGATTCCGTGGTGGCGAGCGAGAAATTGCAAACCGGCTCGCCGGAATTCAGACGCCGCACTTCCGGATCGCGTCCGACATTTCCAACCAAAATGACCTTGTTGACGCTACCTGACATAATACGCTCCCGCTCTTTCTCGCGCTCCAAAATGACAACGGACCCTAGCCGAAGCCAAAAGGCAAAGGGCCCCTCTGAACACGGTTATCCACATCGACAGGCGCCCGACCGCGATTAAGACGATGGAAAACACCTCGTGTTCCTGATATGTTCTCATCCAACACGAGGCTCAGCCGTATGTCAACCAGAAAACAAAATGCCCTTATGGCGCTTCTCCGAGGGACGCATTAGGTAGAGCCCCAACGGCAAGACTGGATGATGACATGTCAAAGCTCGATGATCTCTTTAACGCCGGTTCCGGCCGCGATGCGCGAACAATCGCCATTCGAGGGGCGCGCGAGCACAATCTCAAAAATGTCGATCTAACCATTCCGCGTGATCGCCTCGTCGTGTTCACGGGACTTTCCGGATCAGGCAAGTCCTCGCTCGCTTTCGATACGATTTACGCGGAGGGCCAACGCCGTTACGTTGAAAGTCTTTCGGCCTATGCGCGTCAATTCTTGGAAATGATGCAGAAGCCCGATGTCGATCAAATCGATGGGCTTTCGCCGGCCATTTCGATTGAGCAGAAAACAACGTCCAAAAACCCGCGTTCAACCGTCGGCACGGTCACTGAAATCTACGACTATATGCGCTTGCTCTTTGCGCGCGTTGGTATCCCCTATTCGCCGGCAACCGGTTTGCCGATTGAGAGCCAGACCGTTCAGCAGATGGTTGATCGCATTCTTGCATTGCCAGAAAAAACACGCCTTTATCTTCTCGCGCCCGTCGTGCGCGGTCGCAAAGGCGAGTACCGCAAAGAGCTAGCTGATTTCCAAAAGCGCGGATTTCAACGCGTCAAAATTGACGGCAAATTTTATGAAATTCCTGAAGCGCCGCCGCTCGATAAAAAGCTGAAACACGATATCGATGTGGTCGTTGACCGTATTGTCGTTCGCGCGGATATCGCCGCACGTCTC
>CANGSG010000101.1 GCA_947456435.1 Hyphomicrobiales bacterium | reverse complement strand
GAGCGTTGTAAGCGCCTTCACATAGGCTTTTGCAGCGTTCGCGCGGCTTGAATCGGCGTCACGTGCTGCAACTGCTTGTTTGTAATTGTGTTGAACACCTGAAAGTTGGACCGTTTGGGGGCTTGTCCCAGTGGCCGCCGTGACGACTGCCTTATCTTCAGTGTAGGTTACCTGGTTGCTATTTGCCGCGCGGGTGCCTGTGATTGATTTCCCGATATCTAGCACCACTGCGGCGGTAGCGTTGAAAGCCGTTCCGTCAGTTACCTTACTTACTGTCACGCCTTTAGTGGTTCCAAGTAGAGTGGCCCCGTAACCGTCTTTGCCGAAGCTATCGCCATTATAAGTGAAGACGGTACTAATGGCGTTGATATCTGGTTTGTTGGCATTAGGGAGAACCGTGGAATTCGTATTCGTGATCGAGAGCTTATTCTGTAACGTTGATAACAAGTCATTGATTGTATAGACTGTTGTGTGTGTATCATCGTCGGGAACGCCGGACGCCGCTAGGGTACCGTCATTATTTGTTGCACCAATGGTAATGGTCAGGTCTTTGCCACCCGCACTAAACTTAAGCTGCGCCCCTGCGGTCAAACGTTGTGCATTTGCGCCGACGCCGATTGTAACATATCGGTCAGCCGCTTGAGCCCCGTTATTTGTAACTAATGCCGTGTTGACATCGCTCACGTTGAGTGCATCGTTTGTGTTAGCGGAGAAGAAGCCAAACTGCATCGTAAACTGCGTGTTGGCGGGATCGGTGTCTTGTAATTTTTGAATGCCCGAAGCCGCTTGTTTGGCTTGCGATTCAGAAGCTGATTTTAGCGTTGAACGGGTGTCTTGGAGAAGTTTCTTGACCTTATCCAAGCCTGTTGATGCGCCGCCAAGTATGCTGAGCGAGCTCGTCAACCGATCATTTGTGGTTTTAAGACGCGTTGCACGATCATTATAGGCTTGAGCGCTCAAGAAGATTGCGGCGCCGTCTGCTGCGCTATTGATCTTTTTACCGCTCAACGCTTGGCTTTGTAGGTCACTTAGCTGAGAATTGATTGAGATGAGGCTTGAGAGGCCATTATACATTCCGACTGACATAGACATAGTCATTCATCCTTCTGATGAGTCATCCGTTTGCGTGATTGCACAGCGGATAGTCGCTTCTGCGACATGGATCAGAGGATGAGGGAGCGCTGAGAGGGCTGAAATCTCGGCGTCGAAATACGCGTGAGTATAGTTAATTTCGTGCGATTTTTCGCGTTACGGTTGAAATCGCGTGTGATACAATTTGATTTTAATTTATTGAAAATTTTAATTCTGCGGCGCTACACGCATTAAGAGCGTTAACAAAGTGTTAATCACCCTGTTGCATTTTTATCGCACTTATCGGCACGCGCTCGCGCAAACTTGCCCTTACACCGTCTTGGAAGGACGGGCTGTGAGGCCTTGTGCGGGCACTGTTTGATCTTGCGGCGATCCGCGTGTTGGCCCGCTGACGGGTTCTCGGGTTTGGCCCGTCGATACCGTAGTGTTACCCGTATTCGCTTCGAGCTCGCTTTGGCGCGCATAGGCGCGCAGGCGCAGCAGCGCTTCATCAGGGCTTTGGCTCACCGTCGTGCCACTGTGTTCATCGATGACACGATAAACCATCGCGCCGGTTTCCCAATCGATGGCGGTTTTGCGCACGGTGGTGTTGGTGGGTTTGGGGTCGGCGGTTTGCGTATCCGCGGGCTTAGACGGTTTCAGGTCGGGCTTGGCCGATAAAGGGGACTCCGCAGCCCGATCCGGCGCGGTCGATGTCCGCATCGCAACAGGATCAGGATCGACAAGCGGCACCCGCATCAGCGGGGGTAAGATGGATGATGATGACATAGCCTATAATCCTCATTGCTCAGAAAGAGGGTGTCATCATCTCTATCGTAAAGACCCTGATAAACTGTGCCAAAATTCCTTAAAATGCATCCGACATGACGCGCCTTCGTAAAGGCGCGCGTCGCTTTCAGGATTTGCGGGAAATCACAATCGGTGCGGCGGCTTTTTTGGCGCTGCGGTATCCCGGCATTCCGGTCTTGTCATAGACGGCGAGTTGACGCGGCGCTTCCACTTCTTGCGCCAGCGACCGGATCAAATGTTCGGAGGCTTTGCTTAACGTCTGCAGCATTTTCAGATTGGCCTCGATCGTGGATTGAAATGCGCCTTGGCGCGATTTCAGGCGATCAAGGGCTGAGGGTTGAAAGCGCGCCAGCGCCACCGCATTCTGTTTGAGCGCGGCAAGCCCGGTGAAATAGGCATTGGTTTCAGCTGTCTTGCGCGCATGCAAGGCAAAGGCATCCTGTAGCCTTGCGGTGGCCAGTGAGTCCGTTTCCTCGCGGATCACGGCCTCAACCGCATCAAGACGCTCCTCCACCATGCGGCAGAGGGCTTCCGCGTCTGGAACGGATTGAATACGGGGTGAATTGTGGGGGCTGTTCATCAGCGGTGTCTTGTTCATCGTGTCGGTCATGGCTGGATGTCTCTGCGGCTTGAAGGGCAAGAAGTTCGGCATGAACGCTACGGGCGATGCCAACGCCTCCAGAACGCGATACGCTTTTTGCAAGTTCATCGGTGAGCATGGCGCGCCAAGCGTCGCCGCCCGCTCCTTGTCCGCCGAGCGGACCATCGCCATCGAGTAGCGCGGTCATTTGCCCGAACATCGAGGAGAGGAAAACCGTTTCGAAATCTTCCGCCATCGCTTTGAGCGGGGAGGCGGAGGGCACATCAAGAGCGCTTGATGGGGTTTTGAGCGCAGGCGCATTGAATGCAGCTATCGACATCACATCACCTCGATTTCGGCTTGCAACGCCCCGGCCGCCTTGATCGCCTGCAGGATGGAGATAATATCGCGCGGCCCAATGCCGAGTGCATTCAACCCATCAACGAGCTCTTTCAGCGTCACGCTTTCTTTGAGAACGGCGAGCTTGTTGTTCTGGCCTTGATCCACTTGAATTGTGGTGCGCGGCACCACAACCGTCTGCGCCTGATCCCCGCTAAAGGGCCCCGGCTGGCTCACCAGCGGTTGTTCGGTCACAGAGATGGTGAGATTGCCTTGCGCGATCGCCACCGTGGAGACGCGCACATCCTTGCCCATCACAATCACACCGGTGCGCTCATCGATCACCACGCGCGCCACTTGATCCGGATCAACCCGCAATTGTTCAATCTCGGTGAGCAATTGCACCATATTGCCTTTGAAGTTTTTCGGGATTGTCAGATTAACGGTTGATGGGTCGGTGGGTTCAGCCGCAGGGGCCGCCATAAATTCATTGATCGCAAGCGCAATGCGCCGTCCCGTTGTCAGATCCGGATTACGCAAAGCAAGGCGCACCGTGCGCGTGTCTTTGAATTGATAATCAATTTCTTGCTCAATCAAAGCGCCATTGGCGATGCGACCGACTGTGGGCACACCGCGCGTCAATGTGGCCGCAGCACCTTCGGCTTGAAATCCAGCAATCGCCACAGAGCCTTGCGCCACGGCATAGATTTCACCGGTTGCGCCCATGAGCGGTGTCACAAGCAGCGTGCCGCCTTGCAGGCTCTTGGCGTCACCGAGCGCGGAAACCGTCACATCAATCCGCGATCCTTTGCGTCCGAACGCCGGAAGATCCGCTGTCACCATCACGGCCGCAACATTGGCGGTTCGTAAGTTAGCGCCACGCGTGTTCACGCCTAAGCGTTCGAGCATCGCGGTGAGGCTTTGTTTGGTGAAGGGCGCATTGTTGAGCGTATCGCCACTGCCATTCAGACCCACGACAAGCCCATATCCGACAAGCTGGTTTTGGCGGACACCTTCAACGGCGGCGAGGTCCTTGATGCGTGAGGTTTCTGCCTGCGCGATGCCAGTGCACAGCGTCAAACAAGCAAATAGACCGATCATCAAGCGGTTCAAAAGGCGAGACACAGGGCATTCTCCGCAATCACCATCCGTCATCGGTATGGCGAAATGACCAAAGCGAAGCGCATGCCAACAGAGCGCGCCTGACAAACAGTTGAAAAATTGGAGAGATTTTTAATGAACGTGAGTTTGCCCGAATTGCGGCGGCATAAATGGGTCGTATAAGAGGCAGAATTTGCATGAAATTTAAGTAAATCTTAACCCTATTTAGCCAGTCTTATCTTGAGTAATTCCATAGAAGTCTGGGGTAGTTTATGCGCGTCGTCCCGAATACCGGCACTGGGCAAAACATCGCTGCCGGCAAAGTTTCAAGCGGCGGGTCTGGCCACTCCTTTGAGGTGTCTGCGGAGCCGGAGTCTGCGCGCGCGCCTTCCGGAACCGTTGCGACAATCGGTCTCACAGCCGTTCTGGCGCTTCAAAGTGACGAGGAAACTCCTCAGCAGCGTCGCCGCCGCCAGCTTGGGCGCGGCTTTACAATTCTGGATGCGCTTGATGCGTTGAAGATTGAATTGCTCTCGGGCGGGGTCCGAATACCGACTTTAGAGCGGATTTCTGGGGCATTGGCGCAGATCCCGGCAAGTGACTTGGATCCAAAGGCAAAGGCCCTGATCCGGGACATTGAAGTCCGCGCCGCGGTCGAACTGGCCAAATTTGGGCGTTAGTCTCTTCGCAACAAACCGGACGACGGACGACCTGCACCGGAAAACTTGCGCAGGAAAACGTGCGATTGTCGTAGCTTTGTCAGATTTTTCGCGTTAACAGACACGCCGTAAACGGGTTCCATCGCTAAGCCGGTGCGACAAAGCTCCGGTCGGTCGGCGGTAGAGCAGGTTTCGAACAAAGCGACATCGGTTAATCGAAAAACGATGCAACAAAACAAGAAACGGCAGCGCGGTTTTGATCCCGTCAAAACGAAACGTGCTGAGGAACATAAAATCCGCAAGGTGGCAGTATGAGCATCGCAGAAACGCTTGATCACGATTACCGGCCGTCTGAGGACGAGCCGTTCATGAATGAAAAACAGCGCGTTTATTTTCGGCGCAAACTCCTCGATTGGAAAGAAGACATCCTTCGCGAGGCCCGCGAGACGATCGCCAATCTTCAGAATGACAGTGAGAACCATCCGGATATTGCGGACCGCGCTTCATCCGAAACGGACCGCTCGATTGAACTACGTTCGCGAGACCGCCAGCGTAAATTGATTGCCAAGATTGATGCGGCGCTCGCCCGCATCGAAGATGGTACTTACGGCTATTGTGAAGAGACCGGTGAGCCGATTTCAATCAAGCGGTTGGATGCCCGTCCCATCGCCACGCTCTCGATCGAGGCGCAAGAGCGCCATGAGCGGAATGAACGCGTGCATCGCGACGATTAAGAGCAAGCACCGTGCTGTCTGTGTGCCAGCGCGGTTATGTTCGATGGGAATTAGAACGGCAACACAATATCCATCACCTGCTGGCCGTAGCGCGGTTGTTGTACATCGGTGATCTGTCCGCGCCCACCATAGGCAATGCGGGCTTCTGCAATTTTCATTGATTCAACCGTATTATCCGCCTCAATATCTTCTGGTCGGATAATCCCGGCAACAATCAGTTCGCGGACTTCGAAATTCACGCGCACTTCTTGTTTGCCTTCAATGACCATATTTCCGTTCGGTAAAATTTGCGTGACAACGGCAGCGACATTCGTCGCCAATGTCTCGGCGCGTTTCACAGAGCCTGAGCCATCGCTCGCCGATGTTGATGTTGCCCCGATCAGTTTATTGGGATCAGACCCTGGCAGATAGGTTTCCTTTCGCGCTTCGACACCAAACAAATTGGGCACACCCATCGTGTCGGAATTGCTTCGTGCGCGTTTGGTTTCATTGGCGATGTCGGCACTGTCTTTGAAATTGACCTTAACCGTAACAAGGTCACCCACTTGCCTTGCGCGTTGGTCTTTGAAGAAACTTCTCGAACCTTGTTGCCAAAGGGAATTGGGCGCATGGGAAACCGCAACCGGATCAGGCATTGGCATTCTCACCGGACGATAATCAGGGCTAGCCGTCGGATCATCAATGGCAGAAAGATTAGGGGCTTTTCCAACAGACGCTAAGCGGTCTGCCGTATTGCATCCGGTGAGAATGAATACTGCACCAAGAAGCACGAAAAGCCGTTGAAGAGAGGGAGTCATAATCGTGCCTTTCAAGGTTGAACGGGAAGAGTGGCACTGGCCACAGCCGCGGGACGGGGCATGCCGACACTCACAGTGCCGGGACCTGTTACGACCGCATCAATAGATCGTTTGGATTGGGGGTGGGTGATCGTAACGGTATCGCCCAAAGTGCCTGACTCGGTTGCACGACCACGCAGTGTTAAAACAAGACCGCCGGTCTTATAGATCAATGTCACGCTCGCCCCTTTTTCGACCAGAACAGGTTTTGTCAATTGGCTGAGGCTCAGTCGGGTTCCAACGGGTAGATCATCCCCGGCAGCAAGACCGATGATTGCATCAAGTTTTACCGGCAGTTCGGTTGACCCCTCAATTCGACAACGATCTGAACGAACATCATTGGCAGAAATGATATCGCCCTTTTTCAAGCTGCGGATTAAGGAAGGGCAGGATGCGAACACATCATAACGCCCGCTGACCCGTAAGGGTGTCGTGTTGTAACGATCACTATCCGGAACACGAATGTCTGCTGTGAAACGATTGCTTGCCGCATCAAGCATAACCGCTTCGATTTGAGGCGGGGCAGAACTCTCCATCTCGGTGACCATTTGTTCGGGAAGACTGGTGCCATCAACGATAAGACTGCTTGCCGCAACGCCACGGGCAGATGCCAGAGCGTTGGTCATCACCGGCATAAGATGGGCGCGATCAATCACGCGGCCGCTGCGTGTCACGATAACACTGCCGATTAAGTCAAGATTTGTGAGTTCAATTCCGGCACGCTTTAATGCAACCGCAAT
>CANGSG010000100.1 GCA_947456435.1 Hyphomicrobiales bacterium | reverse complement strand
CCGGTTTCACTATCCATAAAGATGCGACCGGCATTCACGACGCGTCCGGTTTCACCCACAAGACGGCGAAGTGCATCAATGATGAAGCTCGGCATTTCGCTACAGGTTTCGAATTCTGGGCTCTCGTCAGAATTGAAATATTTCCAACCTGTAACCCCAATAGTCTGTCCTTTGCCAAGTCCAGCATCGGTAAGGAGATCGGCAAGTGCCGGCGTTTTCGTTCGGTCTTGTCCTAACAGGCCGAAAGGCGGGTAAAGAACCGCTTGGGCGTCGGCTTTGGACTCGCGCGCCCGCCCTAGATTTTCTGGACCCGTCGCGATTATCGGATCCCGCCCCGGTATGATGATGAGGATCGCTTCTTCAAAACGGGGATCAAAACCGGTGAGAAATGTAAAATTGGCCGTGTGCTCTCGATCAGCATAGACAACCAGCGCGCCTAAACCTGATTGGGCCATCCGTGCCCGCAGGCTTGCGAGTCGGGCCTTATAGACACTGTCTTTGATCACCGGAATCTCTGCCGGGACACCAAAGTCGGGCAAGTTGATTTCTTTTAGCTGCACACCGCCCATATCGCCCTCATCTTCATTTGTCGTGTCAGCGGGAAGGATAGGGCAGGTCCGTCACTCAGACTAGGGCCGTTTCATCCACATAAGGCTGATATCTGGCGCAAAAATCAGCTTCACGGCTTTCCTGTGCCGTGCCAAGTTAATGCCCAGGCAGCCCAATCGGGTTGCACGATCGATAAAAAGGGGATTTTCCATGCGCTCATTTATTCTCGGCGCGTTGATGACAGCGGGC
The DNA here is from genome assembly GCA_947456435.1 of Hyphomicrobiales bacterium. Lineage (GTDB taxonomy): Bacteria > Pseudomonadota > Alphaproteobacteria > Rhizobiales > Beijerinckiaceae > CAIUPE01. Next base: position 6,118 of record CANGSG010000100.1, on the reverse strand, counting down.
CTCACGCTCGCTGCACACGCCGATACCGTCAAGCCAGCCATTGTTTATGATCTCGGTGGTAAGTTCGATAAATCCTTTAACGAAGGTGTGTTCCGCGGCGCCGAAGCGTTCCAGAAGTCATCAGGCGTTGAGTTCCGCGATTTCGAAATTCAAAATGACGCGCAGCGCGAACAAGCGCTTCGTCGTTTCGCGAAAGATGGATTCTCCCCCATTCTTGCAGTGGGTTTCAGCCAAGCCTCTGCGGTTGAAAAGGTCGCAAAAGAGTTTCCTGATACGAAATTCACAATCATCGACATGGTCGTTGACGCACCCAATGTTCAATCGGTTGTGTTTAAAGAACAGGAAGGCTCCTTCCTTGTTGGTCTTTTGGCCGCAAAGGCTTCGAAGTCCGGCAAAGTGGGCTTCGTCGGCGGCATGGATATTCCGTTGATCCGTCGCTTTGCGTGCGGTTATGTGCAGGGCGCAAAATATGCCAATGCAAAGGCTGAAGTGTTGCAGAACATGACCGGCACAACGGGTGCAGCATGGAATGACCCTGTGAAGGGTGCTGAACTTGCTAAAGCGCAGATCGATCGTGGTGCTGATGTTGTCTATCACGCGGCGGGCGGCACCGGTGTTGGTGTTCTGCGCGCAGCCGCTGACGCCGGCAAACTCGGCATAGGCGTTGATTCAAACCAGAACGGCATGCATCCCGGTAAGGTTTTGACCTCGATGTTGAAGCGCGTCGACAATGCAACGATTGCCTCCTTCCAAGCAGCGAAAGACGGCACATGGAAGCCGGGCATCAGCGTTCTCGGTCTCAAAGAAAATGGCGTTGGGTGGGCCTTGGATGACAACAATAAAGCGCTCATTACCGCTGACATGAAAGCGGCTGTTGATACGGCTTCGGCCGATATCGCTTCCGGCAAGATCGTCGTTCACGATTATATGTCAGACAGCAAGTGCCCCGACTAACAACATCAATGGCGGGACAAGCGCCCGCCATTGCCTTGACGGGCATTGATAAACGCTTCGGTGAGGTTCGCGCGAATAGCAACGTGAACCTCACTGTGGCTAGCGGTTCTGTGCACGGTATAGTTGGCGAAAATGGCGCCGGTAAATCGACTTTGATGTCGATCCTTTATGGCTTTTATGAAGCCGATCGCGGCACGATTCATATTCACGGACACGAAGTCCGCATTCGCTCACCCAAAGAGGCGATCGCTGCGGGCATAGGCATGGTGCATCAACATTTCATGTTGGTTGATCCATTGAGCGTGATTGATAACGTAATGCTCGGTGCTGAAGGCGGCGCTCTGCTCAGCAAAGGCGAGCAGCATATTCGCGCGGCCCTTGCTCAGCTCGGTCAAGATTATGGTTTGGTCATTGATCCTGACGCCATTGTGGGTGATCTGCCTGTCGGCCTTCAGCAACGTGTCGAGATTTTAAAAGCCCTGGTGCGGGGCGCGGATATTCTTATCCTTGATGAGCCAACAGCGGTGCTTACCCCCGATGAAGCCGAACAGCTTTTTGAACTGCTTCGCATGCTGGCCGCGCAAGGTAAAACTGTGATCCTTATCACGCACAAGCTTCATGAGATCATGGCGGTCACTGATCATGTCTCTGTCATGCGACGCGGCGAGATGGTGGCAACCCTTGAAACGGTCCAAACATCGCCCGCGCAACTGGCCGATCAAATGGTTGGCCGTCATGTGTTGCTTGATGTTTCAAAAGGCCCTGCGCATTTAGGGCCTGTCCGGTTGAGCGTTGAAAATCTTGTCATTCGCGATGCGCATGGATCGCTGCGTGTAAAAAATATTTCGTTTGATATTCGTGCTGGTGAAATTTTGGGGCTCGCGGGTGTAGCCGGTAATGGCCAGAGAGAGCTTTTGGAAGCACTTGCCGGGATCAGCGCGCCCACACTGGGGCGCATTTTATTGGATGGCGAAGATCTCACACATTTGGCGCCAACCCCCGCCGAAAGACGCGCGCAGGGCTTGCTGCATATCCCTGAAGATCGTCAACGCATGGGCCTCGTGCCGGCATTTAGCGCCGCCGAGAGCATGATTTTGGGTTTTCAATCCGACAAAGATTTTGGCGCGGGTCCGTTACTATCCATGGCGGCTATTGAAGCGCATACAGTGAAAGAAATGGATCTCTATGATATTCGTCCCCGCGATGCCTCGTTAAAGACGGCAAAATTTTCGGGCGGTAATCAACAAAAAATTGTCCTTGCGCGCGAAATCGAACATCACCCTAAAGTGTTGCTTGTGGGTCAACCAACGCGCGGTGTTGATGTGGGCGCGATCGAATTTATTCACAAAAGGCTGATTGCGTTGCGGGATGCTGGTGTCGCTATTCTTCTTGTGTCTGTTGAACTTGATGAAATCATGAGCCTATCGGATCGTATCATAGTCATGTGCGGCGGTGTGATAACCGGCGAACGCACGCCGGAGAAAACGAATGACCGCGATCTCGGATTGTTGATGGCCGGTGTTACGGAGCGCGTTGCATGAGCGCTCCGCTAGAAATCCCAAAATGGGCTGATGTCAGCCTCGTTCCTATTCTCGCTGTTATCGTTGCGTTTTTGATCGCCGGTCTTGTAGTCCTCGGTATTGGCGAAAGCCCCGTTAAAGCGACTGTGCTTCTTGTGAATGGCGCATTGGGCTCGGGTGAGGGCATTGGCTACACGCTTTATTACGCCACGAATTTTATCTTTACCGGCCTTGCGGTGGCGATTGCGTTTCACGCAGGGCTCTTCAATATCGGCGGCGAAGGCCAGGCAACGATGGGTGGGCTTGGCGTAGCGCTCGTCTGCTTGAAAATCGATTTTCTGCCGTGGTATTTCGTGTTGCCGCTTGCGATTTTAGGCGCCATGGCGATGGGTGCATTATGGGCGTTTATTCCCGGCTATCTGCAAGTTAAACGCGGGAGCCATGTCGTTATCACCACGATCATGTTTAATTTTTTAGCGGCAACTTTGGTTGTTTATCTGCTTGTGAATGTGATTGGTAAGCCCGGGTCTATGTCACCTGAAACGCGCGTGTTTGCGACCTCTGCGCATTTGCCCTACTTGCATGAGGCTTTCGCATTCTTCGGTATAAAAATTCCTAAATCACCCCTTAATCTGTCCTTTATCCTCGCCTTGCTCGCGTCAGCCTTTGTTTGGATTCTCGTGTGGCATACGCGCCTTGGTTATGCGATCCGCACGGTGGGTCATAGTCCAACGGCGGCGACCTATGCCGGCATTTCAATTGGGCGCATTACGATGATCACGATGGCGATGTCGGGCGCGTTCGCCGGTATGCTCGCGGTGAATGAAATTCTAGGCGTGCAAGGTCGGTTGTTGCTCGAATTTTCATCCGGCTATGGATTTATCGGAATCGCTGTTGCGTTGATGGGGCGCGCGCATCCGGTTGGTATTATTTTGGCTTCGATTTTATTTGGCATGCTCTATCAAGGCGGCACTGAACTGTCCTTTGAAATGCCGCGTGTGACGCGCGATATGATTGTCGCCATCTCTGGCCTTGTGATTCTCTTTGCCGGTGCGTTGGATGGTTTGATCCGCAGACCCGTTGCCGGTGTGTTTGCCCGACTTTTGAAGAGCGGGGCGTGAGTCAAATGGAAATTTATGCCACGCTGATTGCCATTCTTGAATCAAGCATCAGACTCTGCGTGCCTTTGGTGTTTGCGTGCTTAGCCGGTCTTTGGTCCGAAAAATCCGGAGTTGTCGATATCGGGCTTGAAGGCAAGATGCTTGTGGCAGCCTTTGCGTCCGCTGCCGCAGCGGGTGCTACCAATAGCGCGGTGATCGGACTATGCGCGGGGATCATTGCAGCGATTGCCTTTGCGTTGATCCATGGCTTTGCGGCGATCAGTCAACGTGGCAATCAAATTGTTTCTGGCGTGGCGATCAATATGCTCGCAGCGGGGCTTACCGCGCTTGTTGGTAATGCGTGGTACGCGCAAGGCGGCCGTACGACACCGCTTGAAGGCGACGCCCGGTTTCTTCCCTTGATCTGGCCTGGCGCCGAAGTGATTGATCATATTCCGATCATTGGTCCGATTTATGCGCATCTGATCTCCGGCCATTCGGCTTTGGCTTATTGGGCGTTAGCGGCAACCATCGCGAGCGGTTTTGTTTTGCGTCACACACGCTTCGGATTGCGCATTCGCGCGGTGGGTGAAAATCCGGCAGCGGTCGATACTGCAGGCGTATCCGTCGCAGCCTTGCGCTATTCAGCCGTTATCATTGCGGGCGCACTGTGTGGCTTTGCGGGGTCTTATCTGGCGCTCGGACAAGCGGCGGGCTTTCTCACCAATATGACAGCAGGTAAAGGCTTCATCGCGCTTGCGGCATTGATCTTTGCAAAATGGCGCGCATGGCCTGCATTATGGACATGTTTTTTATTCGGTCTTTTGGACGCTGTTGCCATTCGTCTTCAAGGTGTGATGGTGCCGGGTATTGGCCAAATTCCGGTGCAAGCAATTCAAGCTTTGCCTTATCTGATGACGGTGATCTTGCTCGCGGGCTTTATCGGCAAAGCAATACCGCCGAAGGCTTCGGGTCTACCTTATGTGAAAGAACGGTGATGGATGATCATCTAAAAACTCTTTTTGATGCAGCAGATAAAGCCGCCGCAAGGGCCTATGCGCCTTATTCGAAATTTTTTGTTGGCGCCGCCATTCGCACATCATCGGGTCAAATTATATCGGGCTGCAATATTGAGAATGCTGCTTACCCCGCGGGCACCTGTGCCGAAGCGGGCGCCATAGCGGCGATGATTGCGCAAGGCGAAAGTAAGATCGCAGAGATTGCGATTGTCGGCGTTAAGAGCAACCCCTGTTACCCTTGCGGGGCATGTCGACAACGTATCTTTGAGTTTTCCGATACCGCAACACGCGTTCATCTGCGCGATGGTGCAACGGGCGAGGCTATCACGCATTCCATCGATGCGCTGTTGCCACACGCTTTTGGCCCCCGAGATTTAGCATGACACATTCAGGGCAAGACGCGCTTCTCACAATTAAAGAATGGGGCGTTGAAGGGCCTTTCGATTACGGTCTTGTACTTGGTACAGGCCTAGGGCCTGTTGCTGATCTGGTGCAAAACCCAGTGATTGTGCCTTACGCGCAGATCCCCGGTTTTCCGAAAGGCCAAGTGTCGGGCCATTCCGCGCGCATTGTTGCGGGTATGATCGGCAAAGCCCGCATCTTTGTGATGCAGGGCCGCGCGCATTATTACGAGCATGGTGACCCTGCCATCATGCGAATGCCGATAGAAACTATGGCTGCACTTGGTATCAAAAATTTGATCCTGACGAATGCCGCAGGCTCTCTTCTCGAAGATGTGCCGCCCGGCGCGTTGTCGCTGATTGCGGATCATATCAATCTATCCGGCGTAAATCCTTTGATTGGCGTGAGCGATGACTCGCGTTTCGTGCCAATGGTTGATGCTTATGATCCTGATTTGCGAGAGGCTTTCAAACAGGCGGCAATGATCTCAGGCGTAACGCTCAATGAGGGTATTTATCATTGGTTCCCGGGGCCGAGCTTTGAGACGCCGGCTGAAATTAGGGCATCGAAAATGCTCGGTGCCACATTAGTGGGTATGTCCACGGTGCCGGAAGTAATACTGGCCCGTCGCATCGGTCTGCGCGTTGCTGCGATTTCAATGGTTACCAATTATGGCGCCGGATTATTCGGTGGCGCGCCCTCGCATAGTGAAACAAAAAGCGTCGCAACCGAAGCCGTCGCAAAGATGAGAGCGTTATTGGAACAGTTTTTTAAATAACACCTGATGACGCCGGCATAAGGCGCGAGGTTGAAACAGGGGAGGAATGTTGATGGCCCGGAAGAAACCAACTGTCGCCGATTTACGTGCGATGAAGGGTAATGGCCAATTGACGATGCTGAAAGTGACTACGCTTGAAGAGGCGGCTGCCGCCGAAGAAGCGGGCATCGATATCGTCTCTCTGCCTGAAGATCTCGTCACCCATCCCGACTATAGACAAGTCGCGCCAAGCCTCTTTTCCATGACAGGCAAAGTTCATCTTGAAGCCGGTACGCGGGAAGATTATCTGCGGTGGTCCTTGAACGTTTTAAATCAGGGCGCGGATGCAGTTTATTGCTCGGCGGG
>CANGSG010000099.1 GCA_947456435.1 Hyphomicrobiales bacterium | reverse complement strand
GTCTCAAGTGATGAAGGAAGGGGACCACCGGTCAACCACAATACGCTTTCGGGAATGGCGGAGAGAATGGTCATCCAGTCATCAAAGACCGTTTCGTCGATTTTCAGCCAATTGCCGAAGGCGCAAAATACAAAAGCATTGTCCGGTAGATTGTGATCGGCGCGTGACGGCCGTGTTTCAGGGAGTTGAAACAATTCACCACATTGGAACGCATCGGCAAGGCGGATTAAAGGACCATTGCCCTGATTACATTCATCGTCTGGTACAAGCACGCGATCAACAATCGTATAATCGATATAGGGTGCGGGGCAACCGGCAAGCGATTGCAGCCAGTGAATTTGAACAGGCGCTATACGCATCGCCAGCATTTCAGGTCGTCCGCCATGCATATAGCCATCAAGATCAATCAGGATGTCTATTCCGTCATTGCGTATGCGATTGGCAAGCGTGAGATCGGACAATCCACGACAGTCAAGGAAGTGATCAGCCGCTTGTCTCAGGCGCTCGCCATAGCCACTAACATCCTGCGTAAAAATATGGGTTGCGTAGAGATGCACCTCATGACGCTCATGCCCATGCGCTTCAAAAAAGCAGGAGAGCAAATGGCCAATCGGATGATTGCCAAAATTATGCGAGAGATAACCGATCTTGAGTTTCGTATTGATGGGCTTAGGCGGAAGCGTTTCCGCGGGAATATTCGCGGCAATCGACGCCCCGACAGTTGAGTGAACTTTCATCAAATCGCGATCATTGATTCCATAATAGGGAAACAGAAAAATAAACCGGCGAAGCGCATTACGGTCGGTCTTTGTCCAAGATGCGCGATCATCATCTGGTAGCGTTTTCGAAATTGCAGGCAGAAGCAACTCCATGACGCGTTGGCGTAAATCGAGTCGGCCGGTGCGGCCCGTTAACGACATGAAGGACGCAAGCCGCATATCAAGTGTCTGCGGCGGATCAAGCGCGATGGCTTTGAGTGTCACATCAAGAGCGGCGGGTTGATTGCTGCCTTTGTCGAAAATGATGGCCAGCATTGAATAAAGCCGGTGATCTTTCGGGGCGCGTTTAAGAGCTGTCTCGATCAGTTTGAGCGCATCGCCAAGGCGGCCGATATCGGAAAAAAGCGAGGCCAGATTTTCAAGCGCCGGAAAAAAATTCGGATTCTGTGTGAGGATGCTGCTGAAGGCGGCAATGGCTTCCTCATGACGCCGTTGCGAAACAAAGAGATTGCCGAGCGTATAGCGGGGAAAGGGGCTTGCGCCATCGCGGCGAATGGATTCTCGCAAAAGGGCTTCTGCTTCCGCAATCCGCCCGTCCGCGCGTAAGGCAATGCCGAGGTCACCGAAATAGGCGGCATGGTCGGGCCGCAAACGCAGGGCCTCGCGCATCGATGTCACGGCAGCACTATAATGATTGACCTGATAATGGGCTTGGCCCAGAAGCGCCCAGAGACGGTCATCACGCGGGGTGAGGGCGATTTGACTTTCAATCTGGGGAATGGCTTCAAACGCGTTGCCTGTTTGGATTAATTCTGCAAGCGTGTCATGATTATCGCTTGGGGTAGGGGTCATAGAACGGTCTTTTTATGGTTCAGAGTCGATGCGCCTGATTAAAGCAAAAATCTTGACGTAACGGAAAGAAAAAGCGTGCCTCTTTATTTTGCGTTTGACGAATTGATGGACCCTTCACTCATGACCGCGCTCGCGCCGCAGGCCCGGGCGCTTGGCCCGGGTCGGTTGCCGCGTCATCGGCTTATCGTTTTAGGCGGTACGCGCGTCACCCTGAAGCGCGATCCTCAGCGTCAGGTGGAAGGTATGCTCTATGAGGTACCCATCGCAGCCATGGCGCTTCTTGATCGGCGTTTTGTCGGCGCGGCGAAAATTGTGCAGCCAATTATTGGCAAAGAAGGACCAAGGCGCGCGGTGCTTCATCTTGTGCCTGAAGTGCCTGCATCGGCTTCCGCAACGGATCGCGTAAAATTGGCAGCGGCAGCGCGCGCGGCTTCGTTGGCATCATCCTATTGTGAAGAAATCGAAACGGGCGCTTTGGCGCGTCGTAAGCCCGGCACGCCCCTGTTTGGTGCGCCGTCTTCAACACTCAAACGATAGTCGTCGGACCAAACACACGCTCGAAGCTTTTTCGTAAAGCATGGTCGGCGTCATCCATGGTTATTGGCAAACCGAGATCAACAAGGCTCGTCACGCCATAGCGCTGTTCTGAGATGCCACACGGTACGATGCCAGAGAAATGTTTGAGATCCGGTTCAACATTGAGGCTGATGCCATGGAAGCTCACCCATTTGCGCACGCGTATACCAATCGCGGCGATTTTATCTTCATAGCCTACGCCTTTATCGGGGCGCTTGACCCAGACACCCACGCGATCCTCGCGTCTCTCCCCAGTGATTGAAAATTCGGCGAGTGTCTCAATTATCCAGGCCTCAAGCGCAGCGACATAGGCGCGCAGATCAGCCTGTCTTTTGTTGAGATCAAACATCGCATAGGCCACGCGCTGGCCGGGCCCGTGATAAGTGTATTGGCCGCCGCGACCGGTCTCATAGACGGGGAAGTCCGATGACACGAGATCGCGCGGATTAGCCGATGTGCCGGCCGTGTAGAGCGGTGGATGTTCAACAAGCCATATTTCTTCTTCAGCCGAGCCCGCCGCTATCGCATTCGCGCGCTGCTCCATATGGGCGAGCGCGACATCATAATCCGTGAGGCCCGGGCTCATATGCCATTCGACCGGTCGCTGATCGGCCCGGAAGAAATGGAGCGGCGCACTGTCGTTACGCGTCTTCATGATTTCTTAACCATGATTTCCGATGATCTGGTGATGAAAAGCAAGGAGGCGGGCCATGGGGCTTCCCATCGAAGCGATGGAGGTTGACGTTGATGTCGTCCTCGGGACGCGGCAAATACGGATCGGAGACTTTATCCGGCTGAAACGCGGCGGCGCTATCATTCTCGATCCGGCTCAGAATGATCTCGTCGATATCCGCGCGAATGGCCGTTTGATCGCCCGGGGCGCAGTCGTCGTCAAGGGCGATACGGTGTCCATCACCATAACCGACCGTTTGCGGCGCCCATAAAGGCCGAAGAGGCCGGTGGAAATTTTGACCCTCCGCGCTTGTCGCCCCCCAATCCATCTGTTAGAGAACCGCCTCGCCCGGCCCGTACTCCGCGCCGGCGTAGTCTCCGCGGCCATGGCGGAATTGGTAGACGCGCTAGCTTGAGGTGCTAGTGGGGAGACCCGTGGAGGTTCGAGTCCTCTTGGCCGCACCATTTTAAAAGCCACATATTGATCTGTGGTCGGTCGCCTTACCAGCGACTGCTTTGGTGCGCGAAGCGCCACTCAATGGTGCGGTTTGAACGGACCAATTTTACCGCAATCGAATTTTTCCTGAGCAGAGTCCAACTTTAGTGAGTTTCCTGTCATCAGTTTGATGGGACGCGGGTTCATCAGCGGACATGCCAAATTTACGCGATACCCCGTTGATCTAGGAAAGGTCAAATAAGCGGCGGCTCTTCAAGCCCTGAGGCTTAAAGCGGCTTGCAGCGCGATCCAACCACTCGTTCCTCAGTGTTCTTTTAAGGACAGTTCGAATGCAGTGCCGCAGCATAAAAACTGTGGAGCTGCTGATGATCTCAGCGGAAGCCTGTTTGGTGAAGGAATGGCGATGAAGGTGGTGGGCTACAGTATGTGTAAGACTGGCGAAGGCCGCCGGGACGCCGGGTCTTTAATGCTATTCGCTAGCGCTGCCGGAGTTCCGCCACTTGTTCCGCACTTAGTGGATTTGTTTTTTCTCCGCGTAGCATAAGGAAAAGCTTCGCTGTTTCTTCAAGCTCCTCTGTCGCCGCCATAGCGGTATCAAGCGAGTGACCGGAGACAACGGGGCCGTGATTGGCCAGCAAGACGGCGTGATTGTCTTGAGCAACGGCTTCGACCTCTTGCGCCAAAGCCTGATCGCCGGGAGGGAAATAGCGAATGAGCGGAAGGCGTCCGATACGCATCACATAATAGGCTGTCAGAGGTGGAAGGCAGTCATTCGTATCAAGCCCGCAAAGGCATGAAACGGCAACCGCGTGAGTTGAATGCAAATGTACAACCGCTTCGCATGTTGGCCGCTTCCGATACATGGAGAGATGTAGAAAAGCTTCTTTTGTCGGGGCGTCACCGGAGAGATGTTTGCCGTTTTCGTCAAGATGAGACAAACGCGCGGGATCGAGATCGCCGAGCGATATGTTGGTGGGAGTCATCAACCATCCTCCCTCGGGCAAGCGCACAGAGAGATTGCCCGATGTACCAAATGTTAAACCGCGCGCAAATAGCGAATGACCACAGGCGCATAATTTTTCACGAAGGCGATTGATAACACTCATGAGAGTCGATCCCATGCTTTGATGAAGAAATCGGGCGTTCCAAAATTTCCCGATTTCAACGCAAGGGCAAGAGAAGGGCCTGAGCGGCTTTTCGTCCACGGCACACCCGGATCAATTTCAGGTCCGATTTCAAGAAGCCCCACACCGAGGGCTTCCACGACAGCGCCTGATGTTTCTCCACCTGCGATGATCAATCGGGTATAGCCTTTATCGACAAGGTTTCGCGCAAGATCCGCCAAGAGATGTTCAATCATCAGACCCGCTTTTTCACGTCCGAGCTTGGCTTGAACATCAGCAACGTGATCAGGATCATCACTCGAATAAATCAATGGCAAAGCATCGGCGGGCAGTGAATCAATCCAAGAGAGAATTTTTTTGGTCGTGCATGTGCCGTCAGCTACGGCGAAGGGGTCAATGCGGAAATGTGGGAGTCCCGCGTTTTGCGCATTCGCAATCTGGCCGCGTGTTGCGACCGAGCAAGATCCTGCAAGGATAGCTCGACGTCCTTGGGGCGCATCAAGACGAGCAGGTGGGGGCGAAAGCGTTTTAATCAAACCCAATGCGCGATAGGCCTCGGGCAAACCGATGGCGATGCCTGATCCGCCTGTCACAAGCGGAAGTGCTGCCGTCGCCTTTCCAATTTCGCGCAAATGCGCATTTGTGATCGCATCGACAATCACCAAGCGCTTGCCAGCGCTTTGTTCACGAGCAAAGGCAGCGGTAATGGCATCGGCACCCTGATCAACATCAGCGAATGCGACATGACCAATTTGGCTTTTGCATTGTCTTTGCAGCACGCGCCGCAAATCGCTGTCACGCATCGGCGTCAAGGGGTGGTCGCGCATCGGGCTTTCAGCGAGGGGAATACCATTCACAAAAAGCTGGCCCATATAGATCGAGCGGCCTGTTGCGGGAAAAGCGGGACAAGCGATTGTGAAATCACTTTTCAACCGATCGAGAAGGGCTTCGGCAACAGGGCCAATATTGCCCTGATCAGTCGAGTCAAAGGTTGAGCAATATTTGAAAAAGAGGCGTTGCGCGCCGTGTTTTGTCAGCCAGTCACAGGCGGTAAGCGAAAGATCAATCGCTTCCTTCACGGGAATTGTGCGGGACTTCAAAGCGATGACGACGGCATCGCATTGCGAGAGGTCGATCTCCTTATCGGGCAGGCCCGTTGATTGGAGCGTTCGTAAACCCTCGCGGGAGAGCATGAGAGCAAGGTCAGTGGCTCCGGTCAAATCATCAGCAATGCATCCGAGGATCATTGGTACAGCCTCCCACGCTCTGCCGCCCGTTTTCGGGCAGATTCTCCTATCGATCGGTAGGCGCGGGGCCTATTGCTGTCAACCAAACCTGCGCTTTGCGTCGGTCTCCTGTCAAAATTGGGTGACGAGGCCATTCTTTTGCATGGGGGAATTGCCCCCGAGTAACTGGACCTGCGCCTCGTCTCTGTGAAATGGTCCAGGGATAAGAATTCCGCCCCGCAGAGAGGCGGGCAAAACAAATTGGGGGTATCATGAGTGATCCGGCAAAAGTTTCCGTGGCAATGATCGGGCTTGGCTCGATGGGTATGGGGATGGCGCGGTCAATCGCGCGGGCAGGGCTTTCACTCAAAGCTTTTGATGTAAACCCAAAAGCCCTGGAGGCCATTGCCGATGTTGGTCAAGGCGCATCCGATGTCGGCTCAGCATCTCATGGCTGTGACATCGTTGTTTGTGCGGTGGTCAATGCCAAGCAGACGCGTGAGGTTCTGCTCGGGCCGCAGGGTGCTGTTCAGGCGATGAAGCCGGGCGGCGTTGTTGTTTCCTGCGCTACAATGTCGCCTGACGAGGCGCGCGCCATTGGCGCCGCCGTCAATGAGGTGGGGCGGCTTTATCTTGATGCGCCGATCAGTGGCGGTCCGGCGAAAGCGGCCAGTGGACAAATGACGATCATGGCATCGGGAACGCGTGATGCCTTCTTAAAGGCACGACCCGCTCTCGAAGCCATGGCGGGCAAAATTTATGAACTGGGCGATGAAGCTGGCGCTGGCGCGTCCTATAAAATGATTAATCAAATGCTTGCGGGTGTTCATATCGCGGCGGCATGCGAGGCTATGAGCTTTGCGGCGAAGCTCGGGCTTGATCTGAAAAAGGTATTCGAGGTCATTACGGCATCGGCCGGCAATTCATGGATGTTTGAAAATCGGGTGCCGCATATTCTCGATGGGGATTATAGCCCCAAAAGTGCGGTTTCGATTTTCACGAAAGATCTCGGCATTATTTCCGATATGGGGCGGACTGAAAAATTTCCGCTCTCGCTATCAGCAACAGCTTTACAGATGTTTCTGATGACCGCTGCCGCCGGAATGGAGCGCGACGATGATGCCTCTGTGGCGCGGATGCTGGCTCAGATTGCCGGCGTTGAATTGCCGAAACCGGTTTGAAAGAGGGAGCATATCCATGCCACGTTTTGCTGCCAATCTCACAATGATGTTCAATGAATGGGACTTTCTCGACCGTTTCGCGGCGGCAGCCGATTCAGGTTTTGACGCTGTCGAGTTTCTATTTCCCTATGAATACGCGCCGAACATCATTGCCAAGAAATTGCAGGATCATCATCTCACCCAAGCCTTGTTTAACTGC
>CANGSG010000098.1 GCA_947456435.1 Hyphomicrobiales bacterium | reverse complement strand
TGAAGTGTGCCGTTTCGCGAATGTGCTCAAAGCGCATGGCGTGCACAAAGGCGATACGGTCACGATTTATCTGCCCATGATTCCGGAAGCCGCTTACGCGATGCTCGCTTGCGCGCGTATCGGCGCGGTACATTCGATTGTGTTTGGGGGCTTCTCGCCTGATTCACTTGCCGGTCGTATCGAAGGCTGCAAATCAAAAGTGCTCATCACCGCCGATGAGGGTTTACGCGGTGGTAAAAAAGTGCCGCTCAAAGCCAATTGCGATGAAGCGCTGAAACGCGTCCCGGGCGTTGTTACATCACAGCTTGTGGTGAAGCGTACGGGTGGCGCAGTGCATATGCAGGATGGTCGTGATTATTACTATCACGAAGAAGCGGCAAAGGCCGTAACACAATGCAAGCCTGAGCCGATGGAAGCGGAAGCGCCTCTGTTTATTCTCTACACATCCGGCTCAACCGGTGCACCAAAGGGTGTTGTGCATACAACAGCGGGTTATCTCGTTTATGCATCGATGACACATCAATATGTCTTCGATTATCACGACGGTGATATTTACTGGTGCACGGCGGATGTGGGTTGGGTCACAGGTCACTCTTACATCGTTTATGGCCCGCTCGCGAATGGCGCCACGACCTTAATGTTCGAAGGCATTCCAACCTATCCGTCGATCTCGCGATTCTGGGATGTCGTTGATAAGCACAAGGTCAACATCTTCTACACCGCACCCACCGCCATTCGGTCACTCATGGGCGCCGGCGAAGAGCCTGTGAAGAAAACCTCGCGCGCTTCGTTGCGTTTGCTTGGTTCCGTTGGTGAACCGATCAATCCGGAAGCGTGGGAATGGTATTATCGCGTTGTGGGTGACAATCGTTGCCCGATAGTTGATACATGGTGGCAAACAGAAACAGGTGGCATTCTCATCACGCCGCTTCCGGGTGCAACCGCATTGAAGCCCGGCTCGGCCACACGTCCCTTCTTTGGTGTCAAACCTGAAGTTGTTGATGCGAATGGTGCGGTGATTGAAGGTGCATGCGAAGGCAATCTCGTGATTGCTGATTCATGGCCCGGCCAGATGCGCACGGTCTATGGCGATCACAAGCGCTTCATGGAAACCTATTTCGCAACTTATGCGAATAAATATTTCACGGGTGACGGATGCCGTCGAGATGCCGATGGCTATTATTGGATCACGGGCCGCGTTGATGATGTGATCAATGTTTCCGGTCACCGCATGGGCACTGCGGAAGTTGAAAGCGCGCTCGTTGCCCATGAAAAAGTATCTGAAGCTGCCGTTGTCGGTTATCCGCACGATATTAAGGGACAGGGTATTTATGCGTATGTCACCTTGATGGCGGGAACCGAGGCAACCGACGCGTTGCGCAAAGAGCTTGTCGCCTGGGTGCGTAAGGAAATCGGGCCCATCGCGTCGCCCGATCTCATTCAATTCGCGCCGGGTTTGCCCAAAACGCGTTCGGGTAAAATCATGCGCCGCATCTTGCGCAAAATTGCCGAAGACGAGTTTTCCAATCTCGGCGACACATCGACTTTGAATGATCCGACCGTGGTCGATGATCTGATCGCCAATCGTCAGAACAAGCGGAAGTAACTTTTTTACGAATTGTTGCTAGAAATCCTCGCGTCTCGGCGCGGGGATTTTTTATTTGCCGAAGCAGGAGCTAAGCATTAACCCGAAGAACTCTTAGACTGTTGATTGGGTTAGTGAAACAATCTGACGGCCCTATTGCCGAAAAAGCCGTCCTAATCTGGAGCGCGCCGCATCATGAGCATCATTCCCGTCATTCTCTGCGGCGGTTCGGGTACGCGGCTTTGGCCGGTCTCGCGCGACAGTTTTCCGAAGCAGTTCGTGCCGCTTCTGGGCACGCTCTCGACCTTTCAGACCACATTGAAGCGCGTCGATGATGCGGCTTTGTTTGGTCGCCCGCTGGTGGTTACGAATGAGAAATTCCGCTTTTTAGCCGCCGAGCAGGCCGAGGCGGTGGGCGTGGCGATTGACATCATCATGGAGCCGAGCCCGCGCGATTCCGCCCCTGCCATTGCCGCCGCCGCCCATTGGTTGAAGCGCCATCATGCGGGTTCCTTGGGCCTTGTGCTCGCGGCTGATCATATGGTGGGCGATGTGCAGGGCTTCCGCAAAAGTGTGAGTACCGCGATCCCCGCGGCAGACGCCGGCAAGATCGTCACCTTCGGCGTCACGCCCTCTCACCCGTCCACCGCTTACGGCTATATCAAGCTGGGTGATCAGGTTGAAGGTGACGCGCGCCATATCGCGATCTTTCTTGAAAAGCCCAACGCATCTATGGCCGCGGATCTCGTTGCTGAGGGTTATCTCTGGAACTCCGGCAATTTCATGTTCAAGCCCGAGACTATGCTCAAGGAGCTCGAGCTGCACGCGCCTCAAATCAGCGCTTGCGCGGCGTCCGCGCTTGATCTTGCCACAACCGATCTGGGCGCCACGCTTCTCGACGCCGATGCGTTTGCGAATGCGCCGAAAATTTCCATCGATTATGCTGTCATGCAAAAAACCGCACATGCGGCGGTGGTGCGTGCGCAATTTGATTGGTCAGATATTGGTACATGGGGCGCCTTGTGGGACGCGTCCGAACATGATGAACGCGGCAATCGCGCCACCGGCAATGTCGCTTTGCTTGATACGACTAACAGCCTTGTTCATTCCGATGATATTCTGACGACCGTTGCCGGTCTCGACAATGTGGTTGTCGTTTCAACGCGCGATGCGGTGCTGGTTACGAATAAAGAAAATTCCGGCGAGGTAAAAATTCTAGTCGAGGCGCTCAAGGCTAAGAGCCAGCGCGAGGCGAGCGAACATCTCAAAATGTATCGGCCTTGGGGCGCCTATCAGCGCATCGATATTGGCCCGCGCTTTCATGTGAAGCGTATCACGGTGAAACCGGGTGGCCGTCTCTCGCTTCAAAAACATTTTCACCGTTCGGAACATTGGGTTGTCGTGTCTGGAACGGCCGAGGTGACGGTCGGCGACAAGACCATCGAACTTCACGAGAATCAAAGCACCTATATCCCGATTGGCGAAGTGCATCGCTTGGCTAATCCCGGCAAAGTGCCGCTTGAAATCATTGAAGTACAAGTCGGCTCCTACACAGGCGAAGACGACATTGTGCGTCTTGAAGATGTCTATGGACGGGGATGAGACAAAGCGTACTCTCGACGGATAAAGCGTGGTGTGACACTCTTTCTTATCTTTTCAAGTATAGTGGTTGCGCGTGTCTAAGCCGGTTCTGATCGTCCTTCATCAAGAACAATCGTCGTCCGGGCGTGTTGGTTACGCTCTGCAGCAACGCGGCTTTGCTCTTGATATACGTCGGCCGCCTTTGGGCGACCCTTTGCCTCACAATCTCAAAGACTTCGCGGGCGTTGTTGTCTTTGGGGGGCCGATGAGCGCGAATGATCCTGATGCGTTTATCGGGGAAGAAATCAAATTGATTGAGCGGACGCTTAAAGCGGAGACGCCATTTTTAGGTCTTTGCCTCGGAGCACAATTGTTGTGCCGCGCGTTGGGAACGCGCGTGTTCAAACATCCCGATGAAGAAACGGAAATCGGCTATTATCCGCTTCGTCCTACAAAAGCCGGTGAGACATGGGCTCAGTCATGTGGCGCAGTATGGCCACGCGCGGTCTATCATTGGCATCGTGAAGGGTTTGATTTGCCTAAAGGTGCTGAACTTTTGGCAGAGGGCGATGCGTTTCTCCATCAAGCTTTTCGTATCGGGCAAAAGACACTCGCGCTTCAGTTTCATCCGGAAGTCACTTACGCGATGATTTGTCGATGGACGACGCGGGCCTTCGAACGGATGAACCACAAAGGTGCCCGCGCCCCGCACGAGCATCGTGATGGTTGGTTTCAGCACGACCATCAAGTCGGGCATTGGCTCGAAGCCATGTTGGACGGATGGATCGGCCAGGCAACTGCTTTATCGCCGCACCGTTAATCGTGCTGATTATTCTACGACGCCGATAAAGGGTAATTGACGATAGGAATGGGCAACATCCATTCCATAGCCAACAACGAATTTATCGGGGATCACAAAACCAACGTGATCAGCAGCAATCGATACCGCGCGTTTTCCTGGCTTTTCCAAGAGACAACATGTCATCACGCGTGCACCACGCGCGGCAAGAAGATCCTTGGCAAAAGCGATCGTGCGGCCCGATTCAAGAATGTCATCAATCAGCAACACATCGCGGTCGCGAACATCGCTTTCGACATCTTTCAAAATAACCACTTGCCCTGATGAAACCGTTGCATCGCGATAGCTCGACAGATGCATGAATTCGACCTGCGGCATTAGCCCGGCATGATGCAGCGCACGCATGAGGTCGGCTGCAAACATAAAGGAGCCTTTGAGGATCGCAACGACCAGAAGGCCCTTCGGATTTGTCTTGGCAATTTCCTGAGCGATCTCAGAATTGCGGGCGGCAATCTTGGCTTCGTCAATCAGGACGGACACATTTCGTTCTTGGGTCATGATCCCTCTGGGGCAAGGCGAAGTCTTTCGCCTTTTGGCGAAAGCGGCCACCTCTCGTGACTTTAGGCGCCAGCGAGGCGGATCACGATGTCTTTACCCTCACGGGGAGGAGAGGCAAGCCTCGCCCTGAACGGAACGGGGGTTCCACGGTCGATTGTGGGTGCCGGAGGCGGTATCATCCACTGGAAAATGCTTTGCCCCGACCCGCTCTCCCCGCTGCCCGACCGGATTTCGAAGCTGAGGCTGGGGAGATTGTGGGGCGTGGTTGCATCCGAAAGGATAACGCCCTCGATCACCAAAGCCCGGTCAGCGCCCTCGCCCTCAAAGCGGGTCCGAATATTCCCAAAGGCGAGGCGGGGGGTGGTGAGCCCCGGTAAAAGATTGGCGATCCATTGGGTGGTCTCCGCCTTGAGCCGCTCAAAATCATGAGCCATTCCCCCGACGACCCCGACCAAGCCGGCCAAACCCGCTAATCCGGCAGCAATGGCGCCAAAGCGAGGCCGTTTTGCCCGGGGCCGGCTACCGGTTTGGGAAGAAGCAGGGGGTCCTTTTTCATCTGGTTTTGATACAGAATCAAAGAAATCAGCGGGGATCGCGTGATTTTCAGGTTCCGAACCTGCTTGGAAGGTTGATCGGCAGACGCCGCAGCGCATCATGCGCCCTTCTCGACCAACCACCTCTGACCGGACGAAATAGGAACTGGCACAATTTGGGCAAACGACCAGCATGGCGAATCAGATACCCTTCCTTCTGAAAACTGTTTCCTGCTATGGCTCCTGACTATGCCCTCATGACCTTTAAGGAAGGTTGAAGACTCGCGTGCAGGTTCATCCCAATCGATGGGGCGGAGAGCTCGTCCGGTTTGAAAATGTCGGGTTGCGCTATGGCGCGGCGCCCGAAACTTTGACCGACATCAGTTTTTCGATTTTGCCTCAATCGTTCCAGTTTCTGACCGGCGCCTCGGGGAGTGGTAAAACCACAATTCTCCGCTTGATCCTGCAATCCTTAAAAGCCACGCGCGGGATGATCTCGATTTTTGGACAAGATACTGCGCAGCTTGATAAAGACGGTCTCACCGCATTGCGCCGACGCATGGGGATTGTGTTCCAAGATTTCAGACTGCTCGATCATCTAACGATTTACGAGAATGTTGCTTTGCCGTTCAAGATTCGCGGCCGTATGGAATCAAGCTATCGCGCTGAAGTGATCGAACTTTTGAAGTGGATTGGTCTGGGCGATCTTATTGATGCCAAGCCTCCGGTTCTATCGGGCGGTGAAAAGCAACGCACATCGATTGCGCGGGCACTCGTATCGCAGCCTGAATTATTGTTAGCCGATGAACCGACAGGTAATCTTGATCCGGTATTGGCGGGACGCCTCTTGCGGCTTTTTGCTGAGCTTAATCGATCCGGCACAGCCATTTTGATTGCCACACATGACATCAGCTTGATGGATCAAATTAAAGGCAGTCGACGGCTTGTGCTTCACAATCATCATTTGCAGGCCGAGGGATAATCCATGGCCTCATCCTTCGATTTTCATAATCAACGTTCGCGACTTCAGTCCTTTCTAACCCGATTTTCGACTGACTCATTAGTTGCACCTGATCCGCTCACAGATCGGACTCTTGTCGCTGTCATCTTCATTTTAACTTTTATAGCCGCGTTAACAGCGGGCCTTGTATTATTCGGCTCCGCCGCCTCTGCACGCTGGCAAGCCCTGCTATCCTCAGAAGTCACTGTACAAATTCGACCCCAGCCGGGTCGTGCGATTGAGACTGATTTGAACCGGGCCGCGGATCTTATGAAACAGGTTCAAGGCGTCACAAAAGTGCGTATCTATTCTTATGAAGAAACAATGCGCATGCTTGAACCGTGGCTCGGGCAATCAACGTCATTGGGCGGCCTATCAATTCCGCGGTTGATTGCGGTTGAGATTGATCCGGACGCTCCGCCGGATATTCCTGCGATAGGTCGACAATTGGCGCGTGAAATTCCAGGAACAGCTATTGATGATCACCGGACTTGGACAAGACGTTTGGCAACCCTCGGAAATACGCTCGTCATTGCCTCAGCGGCCGGACTTATACTCATCATGACGGCAACCGCTTTGGCGATTGTCTTTGCCACGCGTGGCGCGATGGTTGGCAATCGTGAGATTGTCGAAGTATTTTATTTTATGGGTGCTGATGATCGCTATATTGCGCGGGTGTTCCAGCGTCATTTTTTCCGCCTTGGTTTGCGGGGCGGCATTTTAGGCGCGTGTCTTGCGCTCGCATTTCTTGCCCTTTTTCGATTTGTTGTTGCGGGATCTGATGGTTTACGGGACATGTTTGGCTTTGGAATTATCGATCCCTTGTCATCAGTTGGGTTGGCAATCGTCATTGCAATTCTCGCAGTGGCTTTGTTTGTTTCCATGCTCGCAAGCGTTGTTTCGCGCATGACCGTTCACTCGACTTTGAATCGTCTTGTTTAACGGATGATGCCATGAAGTGGTTCATTGGCACATTGCGCATCGTGAAAATGATCGGTCTTTGCGCTTTTCTGATTTTCGGAATAGGATTGATAGATTTTCTCGT
>CANGSG010000097.1 GCA_947456435.1 Hyphomicrobiales bacterium | reverse complement strand
TCGATGGCAATCGTCTTAAAGCTGATCGTGCTTTTGAAGATATGTTGTCTGATCCCGAAACGCGTCTGTTGGGTCTGCGCGGTCTTTATATCGAAGCGCAACGCGCTGGTGACATAATCAATGCCATCCGCCACGCCGATGAGGCGCTTTCCTTTGCTTCCAAGGCCACATGGGCCTCTGAAGCGCTGATCGATTATTTCATATCCGAGAATGAATTCGACAAAGCGCTTTTGGCGCTTGATCGCGGACGATCAGGTTTTGAAAAAGCGAAGGCTAAACGCATAAGGGCCGTGATTTTAACAGCGCGCGCTTTAGCCCATGAAAATCATGACCCGGATGGCGCGCTGAATAACGCGCAAGAAGCGGCCAAGCTCGCCAGCGATCTTGTGCCTGCCCAAACAGTCCTCGGGCGCCTGCTCGCGCGTCGCAGTGACTACCGCAAAGCATCGCGTATCTTGGAAGTCACTTGGCGTCTCGCGCCACATCCCGAAATTGCAGATGCCTATCTTGCTGTTCGCTCCGGCGATGCCGCACGCGAAAGATTGCAACGTGCTCGTAAATTGCAAAGCCTCCGCGCGGACCATATTGAAAGCCGAGTGATCATGGCACGCGCCGCGCTTGATGCCCGTGAATTTGATCTCGCGCGCGAGACGCTCAAGCCCCTTCTTGAACAAGATCCGTCTATGCGGGTTTGCCTTTTAATGGCTGAATTGGAAGACGTTGATCAGAATCATAAAGGACTGGCGCGGGAATGGTTACAGCGTGCAGCACGGGCGCCACGAGATGAAGCGTGGGTTGGTGATGGTATCGTTCTTGAACACTGGCTACCGCTATCGCCCATCAATGGAAAACTTGATCAGGTAAAATGGGCAAAGACGCCAGAAAGCGCGTCACATGATCGTTTAGCGCATATTTTAACAATGGCCTTACGCGGGCTCGAACATAATTCTCCGCTTGCTGAAATGCGCCCGGCATTGTCGGCGCGCTCTTTTGTTGAAAAGCAAAATCAAGATGATGGTACGACGGAGCAACCATCCAAAAAATCGCGTTTATCGCGTGGACCGGTCATTTTTCCATTGGCGCATTCGCCTGATGATCCTGGCCTTGTTCCGGATAAGGACTAGAAATTTAAAGGATCTGGTGATCAACCCCGATCCTACTGCATAGCTCAATCCTTATTCTCTGATTATAAGTCATGAGATGTCTGATACCCCCCCATCACATTCTGAACCCCAAGCAAAATCAGGATCATCACTCGTAGCCGGTTATGGCGCAGCTCTGACCACGGTTGCGATTTGGTCCGGCTTTATGGTGATTTCGCGCTTTGGCGGTAAGTCGGCTTTGACCGGCTGGGATATCGCAGCACTGCGCCTCGGTTTTGGTTCGTTTTTTCTTCTGCCTTTTTCGTTGAATATTCCAAAATCCTCTTGGCGTGACGCGCGCTTATGGGCACTCGCAATGACGGGCGGTTTAGGTTTTATGGTGTTGATTTATTCAGCCCTAAAGCTTGCACCTGCGGCACATGGCGGAATTCTTTCTCCCGGCACGCAACCTTTTATTGTGACGCTTGCGGCTTTTTTTATCATGGGCGTGCGGCCTGAAAGAGCGCGCGTGATTGCGCTTCTTCCTATTGCGCTCGGCGTGGTTGTTGTGGCTGGTCCCGGCTTTTTTGCCGCCGACATGGATGCCAGTATTCTGACTGGTGATGCGCTGTTGTTGCTGGCCTCAGTCGTATGGGCCGTCTATAGTCTCTATGCAAAAAAATGGGCCTACCCGCCGTGGCTTTTGACACGGTTTCTGTGTCTTGCTTCAGCGATCATTTATCTGCCGCTTTATCTCCTCTTTGCTCCCAAGGGCATTATGGAGGTGTCATGGTCGATGATCTTATTGCAGGGGCTCTATCAAGGCATCGGACCCACAATTCTTGCCATGTTGTTTTTCTTGCGCGCCGTCGAAAAACTTGGCGCCGAGCGGACCGGCGTGATTATCGGTCTCGTGCCTATTATCTCGGGCCTTGCGGCTGTGCCCTTGCTCGGTGAACCGCTAACGGTGCCCTTGATTATCGGCATGTGTCTTGTCACGGCAGGTACCTATTTCGCAGCAAAGCCCCCAAAGCGCATCGGGTGAAATAAGCTTTTGGCTTTCCTCAACGCCTAGAGCCGCTTGCAGCATCGAAATCTTAAAAGCTTGCAACGCGGTCGCGGGCGACTATTTTGCAAACAGCTCGCTTTCACAAAATCTGAAGGACTGAACCATGTCGATCCGCCCCGTCAGCCATATCTCCGGCACGACCCCGCATCTTGAAGGCGCGGGGGTGAGTCTGCAGCGCGTGTTCGGCTTTGGTGATCCGAGCCTGACTGATCCGTTTTTGATGATGGATGATTTCCGCAATGACCGGCCCGAAAACTATGTCAAAGGCTTTCCGTGGCATCCGCATCGCGGCATCGAGACGATCACTTATGTGCTCGCCGGCGAAGTGGAACATGGAGACAGCCTCGGCAATCGCGGCACATTGGGTGCGGGCGATGTGCAATGGATGACGGCCGGCTCCGGCATTCTTCATCAGGAAATGCCGAAAGGCGACGCCAAAGGCCGGATGCACGGGTTCCAGCTCTGGGCCAATCTGCCGTCAAACCTGAAAATGACGAGCCCGCGCTACCAAGACGTAAAATCAAAAGAAATTCCGGAAATCGTGGATGATGACGGCACGGCCGTCCGTGTGGTCGTGGGTGAGTTCTGGGGCAAGAAAGGTCCGGTCGATGGTATTGCGGCCGATCCGCAATATCTCGACGTCTTTGTGCCACCGGGAAAGCGCAAGGTTCTGCCAGTGGATACCTATCGCTCCGCCTTCGCTTATATTTTTGAAGGCTCTGCGACCTTTCGCGATGCGTCGAAGCCTTTTGGCGTTCTGGTCGAAAAGGAAGTCGGCGGGGAGGAAGTGCATGTGCGCGATATGAGTGGCAATCGCACGCTTGTTGTGTTTGGTGCGGGCGACGAGATTGTCGTGCAGGCGGGTGACCACGGCGTTCGGTTTCTGCTCGTCTCGGGCGCGCCGATCCGCGAGCCGGTGGCCTGGCATGGCCCGATCGTGATGAATACGCGCGAAGAGCTGATGACCGCCGTGCGCGAATTGCAAAATGGCACCTTCATCAAAGAAGGCGTGATGCGCTAATTCGCATTTGCCCCAAGAACCAATCTCCCCAAAACGCGATCTGGGGGGCCTGTCGAGGTTGTCAAAACGAGATGGTCCGGGCGCCAATCTCCCCAAATGGGGGGTAGGAAATCCGCCCGAACTCATGTATGAACCGCGCCGTCGCCGCTTTAGCTCAGTTGGTAGAGCACAGCTTTCGTAAAGCTGGGGTCAGGTGTTCGAGTCACCTAAGCGGCACCATCCATTTTATTCGGTAATGTTTTCGCGTGATGCCCGTCCTCTTCCGTTCTGATTTAAAGCGTTCCCCGATCCTTATTGGTATCGTCGCTCTATTGGGAACCTTAGGCCACGCGCGCGCAGAGGAAACAACCATTCGCGATGCGCGCCATTGCGCCGAGATCGCCAAACAAGCAGTTGAAACGCGGCTCGTTGAAGAAAAAGTAATTTACAGTCTCGTGGGCGGCTCTGTGCTGAGCCTCAAACACAAAGTCTATTTTCCTGCGGCCGGCGATAAATGTCTCGTCGATATGCAATTTCATATCGTGCAGAACGGGACGACCATTATCAACCGCTATGTGACCGACCCCGAAACACGCATTATTTATGCAGCCCTTACGCAATCGCGGGGAAAGAAAAATCCCGAAAGCGATGAAGCAAAATTCGTCTGCAATTATGGCCGTAGCTATGATGAAACGAATACCTGCAACAATGCGCAAGAATTCGAAAGCGCTGTGAAAGAGCTCACGCTAAATTAAGCGGGGCGCCGCCGCGCTTCTGCCCATTCGGTGGCAAGGAGCGCAAGCACACCAAAGCCGCCAAAGCCGATGACAAGTGGCGTCACCGTGCCTTGATAAATCTGGCCAATCAGGCTGCCACCCGCAAACGAAATCAGAGAATAAAGAAATCCGGAAACCGATGAGGCCATGCCCGCAATATGACCCATCGGCTCAAGCGCAAGCGCATTATAATTGCCAAACATCAATCCGTTACAAAAGAAAATCACAAAACAATAAAGACCGAGCAGCGCTAAAGGCGGATGGCCTTGTGTAAAATAGACGGGAACAAGCATCAGCAACGATGTCGCAACAGATAATCTGATCGCCAGCTTCGTGATGCGCCGCATCCCAATCTTCATCACAAAGCGGCCGTTCAAAATCATCGCGATCGCAATAGCTGAAGCAAAAAGCGCAAACCAGAATGCAAAGAACTGACCTTGTTCATAAAGCTCGGCAAAGATTTGTTGGGATGTACCCAGATAGCCGATCAGTGCTGCAAAGATAAATCCACTCGCCAAAGTGTAACCCATGGTTACTGGATGGCGACAGGATTCAACGCCGGCATCATAGAGGGCCTTCACGGAAAAGGGGCGTCGCTTTTCAAGAGGCAATGTCTCCTCTTGGCGAAGAGCAAACCACACACCGGCAATCACCGACATCGCAAGGAGCCCTGCAAAAATCACGCGCCAGCTGAAAGCCAGAAGAACCACTTGTCCAATTGACGGCGCAATAATCGGCACGATCATAAACACTGTCATAACGAAGCTCATGACACGCGCCATCGAAGATCCCGCTAATCCATCGCGCACAAGCGCCATCGACACAATACGGGGTGAAGCCGCGCCAAAGCCCGCGATAAAACGACCAATCATCATCGCGGAAAAGCCTGTCGCACCGAAGCACAAGAATGAGCCCACAACATAGATAACAATCCCTGCAAAAATCGCGGGCTTGCGGCCAATAGAATCTGACAGGGGACCGAAGATCAAAGTGCCAAAGGTCATACCGGCGAAAAAGGCCGTAATGATAAATTGCCGATGATTTGGATCGGCCGCACCAAGATCAGTCGCGATAACACCTATCGCGGGCAACATCGTATCAATCGACATCGCCGTGATTGCGTTGAGAAGGGCGACAAGAATGATAAATTCAACGCTACGCGACGATGTCATAATTTATGGAGTCCAATTCAATTAAGAGAGAAGCGGTGTTACAGCTTTGTAAACCGCTTGACCAATGGCGTGATGAGTGGCCTCATCAAAATGAATGCCATCAATCGGTGATGATTTCGCAATCGATGCGAGATCGAGAAAAGCAGCTTGTCTGGCTGCGGCCATCCGCGCCACATAGGCGCCGAGCACTTCAGACTTGGCTTGACCGCCCGCAAACATATCGGCAAGCCAACCGGCCTCGATAATCGGCGGCGGCGAGATCACAAGAATCTTCGGCATTGGCCGGCCCCGCATCGGCGTCGCCCGCACAAGATCAACAAGTGTCCCGATACTTGAGGCGATGTCGAAAGCGCTCACACCATGGCGCGTTTTCAAATCATTGGTACCAAGCGATATGATCACGAGATCAAGCGGCCAATGGCTTTCGAGAATGGCGCGCAAATGCGAACGTCCATTCTTATGCGCGCCTTCAACCGGATCATCATGCACGGTTGTCCGTCCGGGATGACCTTCTTCAACGATTTCAAAACCGGCACCAAGGGCACCCCGTAAGACGCCCGGCCATCTTTTGTCAGAATCGAACCGAACCACATCATTTTCATCACGCATAGGCGCTGTGCCATGCGTGTTAGAATCACCAAAACAAAGAATACGCTTCATGAAGACGTCTCCTCTTCGTGTTAGAGATTAACGGCGGCCATAGCCGCGGCCGGATAACGATCGCCCTTTGCAATACCGAGCGGAAAGGCGGCATCAAGCGCCTCTTGTTCACTCGATGAGAGCGTCACCTTAAGCGCGCCGAGATTATCTTCAAGGTAAGATGTGCGCTTTGTGCCCGGGATAGGCACAATATCGTCACCCTTCGACAAAACCCATTGCAATGCGATTTGTGCAGGCGTTGCGCCTTTGCTTCGAGCGAGATCTTCAATCAAGCCAAGAAGCTTACGATTAAGTTCGAAATTCTCACTGGAAAAACGAGGTGATATTTTTCTGAAATCGCCATCGGGGAGATCTTCGTTGGACGTAAATCGGCCTGTAAGAAAACCGCGACCCAAAGGGGAATAAGGCACAAAGCCGATGCCGAGTTCACGCAGCAGCGGCAGAATTTCAGTTTCAGGCTCGCGGCTCCATAACGAATACTCAGTCTGCAGAGCTGCGATTTTGTGCGTGTTATGCGCACGACGAATGGTTGATGGCGCGGCTTCTGAAAGGCCGAGATAACGCACTTTCCCCGCCTTCACGAGATCGGCCATCGCACCGACTGTGTCTTCGATCGGCGTCTGCGGATCGACACGATGTTGATAATAAAGATCGATGACGTCTATGCCCAACCGCTTCAAACTCGCGTCACACGCGCTCTTCACATAAGCGGGCTTTCCGGAAATACCGAGGCGCTCTCCATTCGGGCCACGAACATTGCCGAATTTGGTGGCGATGATCAGCCCTTCACGCCGGCCCTTGATCGCGCGGCCAAGCAAGTCTTCGTTATGGCCAACGCCATACATATCGGCCGTATCAAAGAATGTGACTCCCATATCCATAGCGCGATGAATGACCTTAACTGACGTGGCATCATCATAGGCACCGTAGAATTCCGACATACCCATACAGCCAAGGCCGACTGCGGAAACACGCAAGCCACTTTTACCGAGCTGTCGCTGGTCCATGACGCTTAATCCTTATTTTGGGGTCACAACGCGATTGCGAGACTATCTAACGCCTGAAGATGTTTTGACAAAGGTAGATTTCGTCAATCCTGAAGTACCAGATCTGCAGGGCCGCTCTCGCCAAGGATTGTCGCGGCATTGGCGAGGTCATTGCCGCGCGCTTTGGTAAGCGCTTCTTCTCGATTAAACCCATGATCGAGCCAACGCTGAATGAGGCGCTCTTCGATTAGTGCGAGAGAGGGTCGTAACCTCACCGTGTACTCGAAGAGCGGTCGCAATTCACGCCATATCGGACGATCCAGCAAGAGATAATTGCCCTCAACAACGAGAAGGCGATGACGCGGCTCGATCATGCGGGCGGAAGCGCG
>CANGSG010000096.1 GCA_947456435.1 Hyphomicrobiales bacterium | reverse complement strand
TTGCTTATCATCGCTCAAAATATCTGCGTGGCTTTGCGACGATGATCGACGTTTGGGGTGCCGATCATGGCGGGTACATCAAGCGCATGAGTGCGGCCGTTAAGGCCGCAACCGATGGCTTGGGCGATCTTGATGTGAAGATTTGCCAGCTCGTGCGCTTGTTACGTAATGGTGAACAAGTGCGCATGAGCAAACGCTCGGGCGACTTTATTACTTTGCGCGAAGTGGTTGATGAAGTCGGACGTGACGCTGTGCGCTTCATGATGCTTTATCGGAAGAATGATGCAACGCTCGATTTTGATCTTGGCAAGGTGATCGAACAATCAAAAGACAATCCGGTCTTTTATGTTCAATATGCCCATGCGCGTTGCGCCTCGGTTGCCCGTCAGGCGCAGAGTGTGGTTCAGGCTCATGCCGATGATTTGAAAAACGCGGCTCTTGATCGGTTGATTGACGAAGCCGAGCTCGGTGTGATGCATCGCCTCGCGCAATATCCGCGCATTGTAGAAAGTGCCGCTTTGGCGCATGAGCCGCATCGTATTGCTTTCTTCCTTCATGAGCTCGCGAGTGATTTCCATGCGCTTTGGAACCGCGGCAAAGATCATCCGGACTTACGTTTTGTCATTGAGAATGATAGAGATTTGACGATCGCGCGACTCGCTCTGGTCGATTCGGTTCGAACTGTCCTTGCGTCCGGCCTTTCTGTTTTGGGCGTTTCTGCCCCTAACGAAATGCGGTGAGACGCTTCAGGTGGTTCATCCGCCGCTCGGAGCACTTAGGACCGGAACGTAACGCATGACGGATGACGGGCGCGGACGGAGTTCCGTGAACCTCGAAGAGCTTGAAAGGCAGCTGCGGGAAGCGTCGCGCAGCCGTATCCGTGCAGCCGCATCTGATCCGACATTGCGAGGGGCTGAGCCTGAACAGCCGCCAATCCCTGATCTCGCCGCCTTAACGCGGCAATTTGGTCCTCGGCCAACTCTGCCATCGCCGGCCCCAGGAGTGTCTTGGTCAAATACGCCGCCTTCACCATTTTTAAGGTCTGAACCTTCCTTTGAACAGGGTCAGGCACAGCCTAATCAATGGCCTTCTTTTCAAAATGATCCGATAGCTACAGCGGGTGTACAGTCAGCGCCGCCCGCTTTTTCGGCCCAAGATCAGGCGCCGCCGGTTTCTTATTCGGGCGCGCCCTTCAATCAATCTGAGGCGGATACGCGGCAATTGCCTCCGTTGTCGGCACCACCGACTGGCCACGAGCCGCCGCCCGGTGGCTTTACCGGCCTTGTGGGTGAACTGCCGCGTGGGTTTGGTCCTCCGGTCAATGATCGGTTTCCCGAACTTGAAAAACAACAAAGGTCGTCTTGGCCGGGTTTTCGCACCTTAATCATTGTGTTGCTTGTCGTGTTGGGTGTCGGAGGCGTGTATTTCCTCCAGTCTGGGCGCTACGCGGTAACGCTTGGCCCTCAATCGGATCAGAAACAAGTTCCTGTCATCAAGCCTGATCCGACGCCGGTAAAAATTGCGCCGGATAACAAGACAGCGGATACCCCTCCTGCCGGTACGGAACTCTTCAAAAAAGATACGCCAGAAAGCCCGGCAACGGTGACGAAGCGACCCTCTGCGGAAGAGCCAGTTGATATCAATGCGGTTGTTAAGGCCACACCTTCAACAAAACCGATCATTCCAGCGATGGGCGATCCGAAAGCGGTTAAGACGGTTACTGTCAGGCCTGATGGGACGATTGTCGGCGATCCGCAGATAACCCAAGCAAAGCCGGCTTCGGACACAGCGCCTCAAGTCGCGCAGCCACCCAAGAATGTGGCCGCGATTGAACCTGCTCCTGTGACACCAAAAGCGGAGCCTGTTGCCGCTTCGTCACCTCCGCCTCAACCAACAACGCCTGCTAAGCCTGCTCTGCCGCCTTTGGCTGGACAGCCCGCTGATGTGCCTATGCCCCTCGCGCGTCCAAATGATCTTGATCGCGTTGCGGAGAGCCCAGCGGAAGCTGATCCCTTAGCGGCACTTGTTAAATCAGCAACCGATAATGCGGTAACAACTGAGCCTGCTGAAGAGGCAGCGCCTGCACAAGCGACGGGAGAATATTCAGTTCAGTTCGGCGCTCCGACGATTGAGGCGGATGCTAATGGGCTGGCCAAGCGCGTCAGGACTGAATTTGCCGAACAAATCGATGGCCGCGAGGTCATGGTCATCAAGGCTGAGAGCAATGGCAAGACCGTCTACCGCGTTCGCGCCGTGGGTTACACGCGCGATGAGGCCAACTCGGCGTGTGGCGGTGTGACCACCGCGGGCGGGAAATGCTTTATCGCCCGTAACTAGAATAAGTTGAGATTTGATGTCCGATCCGTCTTGCCGCGCCTTTGTTTCTGGATGTTCAGGGCATTCTTTAAGCACGGACGAGCGTGCATTTTTTGAGGCTACATCGCCATGGGGCCTCATTTTATTTAAGAGAAATGTTTCAGAACCCTCTCAAGTAAAAGACTTAATTTCTGAATTTAGAGATGTTGTTAAGCGCGCCGATGCACCCGTTTTGATCGATCAGGAGGGCGGGCGGGTACAGCGTGTTGGCCCGCCGCATTGGCGGCGTTATCCGGCCGCGCAACGTTATCTCGAAGCCACGCGTGGCAATGTTGCCGAGGCTGAGATTTTGGCGCGTCTTGGGGGACGCTTGATCGCGCATGATCTTGCGGCGCTCGGCATTACAATAGATTGCGCGCCGGTACTTGATCTTGCCTTTGAGGGCCGCACGGATGCGATCGGTGACCGGACCTTTGCGAAAGATCCGGAAGTTGTTGCGGTTCTCGCACGTGCCTTTGCTGATGGCTTGATTGCGGGTGGTGTTCTTCCCGCGATCAAACACATGCCCGGCCACGGCCGCGCGACGACCGATAGTCACAAAGAGCTTCCGCGGGTCGATGTTCCTTTGGCCGAATTGGTCAGGACCGACTTTGCGCCGTTCCGTAAACTCGCTGACCTTCCGATTGCGTTGACGGCCCATATTCTTTTTCCGGCGATTGATCCGCATGCGCCGGCAACGCTCTCCCCAAAGATTGTTAGCGAGATCATTCGCGGCGAGATCGGGTTTGATGGCTTGTTATTGACAGATGACCTCTCGATGGAGGCTCTGCAGGGCGATTTTGGGTCTCGAACGACCGCTCTCTTCGCGGCGGGATGCGATGTTGCCCTCCATTGTAATGGTATTCTTTCCGAAGCTGAGGCGGTGGCGGCGGCGAGCCCTGTTTTGAAAAATCGGGCGCTGGAGCGGGCCGAACGGGCGCTTTCCTTGCTAAAAACGGTAACGGAGCCTTTCGATCCTGTGGATGCAGGCGCGAAATTGGACGCTGCGCTTGCTCTTGCCTGAAAACAGGACCAGAGTCCGGCGTGTTATTCGTCACTTGAGCGCTGTAAATTATGTCGGATTCCGAGTTTTTCGGGGGTGCAGATTTTGAGGAAGATCGGGCAACGACCGATCCCGTCCTCCTGATCGATACGGAAGGTTTTTCAGGTCCGCTTGACCTGTTGCTGGAGCTTGCCCGGCGGCAAAAGGTTGATTTGAGCAAAATCTCGATTTTGCAGCTTGTCGAGCAATATTTGACCTTTATCGAGCGCGCGCGGACGCTGCGCCTCGAACTCGCCGCTGATTATCTCGTGATGGCGGCATGGCTCGCTTATCTGAAATCGCGCCTTCTCGTACCGGCGCCGGAATCCAGTGCGGAACCGGATGCCGCCGATCTCGCGGCGGCTTTGGCCAATAAGCTCAAGCGCCTCGAAGCGTTCCGGGGCTTGGCGCGGATGCTCCAAGATCGCCCCCAGCTTGACCGCGATATGTTTGGTCGCGGGCAGCCTGAACCCGTGGCGATGCGCAAAATTCCGATTTTTGATGCCTCAATCCACGACCTTTTGAACTCTTATGCACAGCAAAGGCAGACTCGTGTCCTTTCGCGTATTTCCTTGCATAAACGGGTGGTTTGGTCGCTTGATGAGGCCCGTGCGGCCTTAGAACGCCTTGTTGGGGTGTCGAAAGAATGGGCCGTTCTCGATGACTACCTCATTGCCTTTATTACAGAACCTGAGCAAAGACGAACCGTTCGAGCAACCGCGTTGTCGGCTTCGCTCGAATTGGTGAAAGAGGGAAGGGCCGATCTGCGTCAGGACGCAGCATTTGCCCCGATCTATCTCCGGGCGCGCGCTCCAGCGGAACCAAGACTGCAGAATTGAAATTAGATAGAACATGACTGAAATGGCCGTATCTTCCTCACTTCCGACCGACGATATCGATATCGACTCCGGTGTCGCGACACGCGATGCCGTGTTCCTGCGCGATAAGCGTATCGTCGAAGCCCTTCTGTTTGCGTCTGAACGTCCCTTGGGCGAGGAGGATTTTCGGTTCCATCTTGGCAAAGATGCCCAGATTGACGCGATTATTGCCGAGCTTGCTGCAGATTTTGCGCCGCGCGGCGTCAATTTGAAGAATGTTGCAGGCAAATGGGCTCTGCGCACGGCGGAAGATCTTGGCTATCTCCTGATCCGTGAAAAACATGAGCCGCGCAAATTGTCTCGGGCGGCGATGGAGACATTGGCAATTGTCGCCTATCACCAACCCGTTACGCGGGCGGAAATCGAAGATATTCGTGGCGTTGCGACCGCCAAGGGCACGCTTGATGTGTTGCTTGAAACAGGTTGGGTCCGGTTGCGTGGTCGCCGTAAAGCTCCCGGCAGGCCAGTGACTTATGGCACAACGGAAGCCTTTCTCGATCAATTTGGTCTCCAGGCGATCAATGAATTGCCTGGGCTCGCCGAATTAAAGGGCGCAGGCTTCTTCGATGGCCGGTTGCCGGCTGATTTCAATGTGCCGGAGCCCTCAGACAATGCCGAACTTCATGCGGATGAAGACCCGCTTGAGGAAGATCTCTTCGTGGCTCTAGCCGAAGAACGGTCGGGTATTGAGGAAGATCGGCTCGAAGCGGCCAATGGCGAGTGACATTAAGGCAAAATGGGCCTGATGCCGCAGGGTATAGGGACTGAAAATCGGCCTTTCTTGTCAGGTAGTTCTTGTTTTTATGGGCCGAGCACCCTAATTTCACCCCATGCAAGGGAACCGCTCCAGCCGGGACCCGTTCTGGCGAGGAGGCTTTGATGGGAAGCGTGAGCATTTGGCATTGGATCGTGGTCGGCATCATCGTGATGCTTCTTTTCGGTCGCGGCAAAGTGTCGGAATTGATGGGTGACGTCGCGAAGGGCATTAAATCCTTTAAAAAGGGCATGGCGGATGATGATGTGCCTGTGTCGAGCACTCAGCCAACCGAGCCCTCAAAGCCGGTTGCCGATCATAGCGCCGCGGCGCATGCGACGGCTCCTAGCGAACACAAAGCGGGTTGATCGCGCTCTGTCAGGCGGTCCCGCGTTGAAGTGGACCGCTGACACCTGAATGGACAGAGACCATGTTAGATTTTGGTTCCGGCGAACTCGTGGTGATCGGAGTCGTCGCTTTAGTGGCGATCGGTCCCAAGGAGCTCCCGGGTTTATTGCGCACTGTGGGTCAGGCGATCGGCAAGCTGCGCCGTATGGCCGGTGATTTCCAAAATCAATTTAATGATGCGTTGCGCGAAGCCGATATGGCTGATGCGCAGAAGATGATCTCTGACATTAAGACCGATTTTTCGACGACGATGACGGGCTCCGGCTCAATGTCGCCGCCGATTGTGATGCCTACAAGTGAGACGGATCAACCTAAAAGCGAGTCGGTGACAACTGATGTGGTCTCGAATGAGATCGCTCCCCAAGTTGATGATGCTTTGGCACTTGCACCGGTAGACGAAGCTCAGCCCGTTACGGCATTTACTCTCTCTGATGGCGAAGTGCAGCAGACGGCTCAGTCTCTAACCGTCGAAACAACAGTTGAGACGACGTCCTCGATCGCGCCATCAGATGATCCTGCCACGGCCAAGACGCAAGCAGGCGCGGCATGACGACGGAAGATATGGACGCGTCGAAGGCGCCGCTCATTGAACATCTCGTGGAATTGCGTTCGCGGTTAATCAAATCAATTCTTGGTTTTCTCGTTATGTTTTTTGCGTGCTTCTTTTTTGCACGACAAATCTACAATGTTCTCGTCTTTCCTTATGTAATGGCGGCGGGTGGCGATGCCTCGCAAGTGAAGCTCATTTATACCGCGCCACTTGAATATCTTTTTACGCAAATCAAAATCGCGATCTTTGGTGCGTCATTTTTCTCGTTCCCGATTGTGGCGACACAGATCTATAAATTCGTGGCGCCCGGTCTCTACAAAAATGAAAAAGATGCTTTTCTACCCTATTTGATCGCCACGCCTGTTTTGTTTTTGATGGGCGCAGCGGTTGTGTTTTTTATTGCGATGCCAATCGTGATGACCTATTCGATTGGTCAACAACAAATCGATATTGCCGGTGAAGCATCAATCGCGCTGTTGCCAAAAGTCAGCGAATATCTCGCCCTTATCATGACGCTGATTTTCGCCTTCGGCATCACATTCCAATTGCCGGTTGTTCTCACATTGTTAGCGCGCGCCGGTGTGATTGATTCAACATTCCTGAAAGAAAAGCGTCGTTACGCGATAGTACTCGTGTTTGTTATTGCCGCTGTTTTAACGCCGCCGGATGTTATCTCCCAGATGTCGCTCGCTATACCAACCTTGGCGCTCTATGAATTATCGATTCTATCGGTCATGTTCGTTGAGCGGCAACGGGCAAAGGCTGATGCTGAGCGCGCATCGGAATAATCTTCGGATATTTCGCCCGAAAATGAGGTCGATAAATAAATGTTTGATATTCGCTTTATCCGCGATCAGGCGGACATATTTGACAAAGGCTTGATCAATCGCGGCGCCGCGCCGCTCTCGGCTCGTTTGATCGCGCTTGATGATGAACGTCGCGCGGCGATCACCGCGTCTCAGATGGCGCAGGAAAAGCGTAATTCTTTGTCGAAAGAAATCGGTCAGGCGATGGCCGCCAAAGACCAAGCACGCGCAGAGTCTTTAAAAGCTGAAGTCGCCGCTCTTAAAGATAGCCTTGCTTCGTTAGAGGCCCGCGAGAAAGCCCTTGTTGAAGAGCTTGATAGAGAATTGGCTGCGATTCCCAATACGC
>CANGSG010000095.1 GCA_947456435.1 Hyphomicrobiales bacterium | reverse complement strand
TCACCTCGTTCTTGCCGTTCATGATCTTGATGCGGCAGGCGCATTTTATGAGCGGCTGGGCTTTCTGGTGGGCGCACGCAATCGCCATCCTTGGGGCACGGAAAACCGCATCGTCCAATTTCCCGGCGCGTTTTTGGAACTCATCACGGTGGGTGAGGGTGCCGTCATCGCGCCGCATCAGCCGGGCATCTTTTCCTTCGGTGCCTTTGTGCGTGATTATCTCACCATGCGCGAAGGCTTTGCGATGCTGGTGCTCGCCTCTGATGATGCGCGCGCCGACAAAGACGCTTTCGACAAAGCCGGCATTGGCGGCTTCGCGCCTTTCGATTTTGCACGCAAAGCGAAAAGGCCTGATGGGTCGGAAGTCGAAGTGTCATTCTCACTCGCTTTCGCGCGCGATCCGCTCGCGCCGCATTGCGGGTTTTTCGTGTGCCAGCAACATCGACCTGAGAATTTCTGGAACGCGGCAATGCAGGCGCATTCCAATGGCACCACGTCTTTGGCGGGCGTTTCCATGGTTGCGGCCGATCCGGCTGATCACGCAGAGTTCCTAAGCGCCTTCACGGGCATTCGCGCTTTCTCGGCCACCTCGGCAGGTTTACGCTTTGAAACCCCGCGCGGTGTTGTGGAATGTCTCTCGGATGCGGCCTTTGCCTTTGACTTCGGCATCGCCGCAATGGGTGACGGTGCGCGCCTCGCGGGGTTCACAGTCGCGGTTCGTGACATCGCGGCGCTTGAAACGCGCCTCAAAGCGGAAGCCTTTGAGTTTTTCCCCCACAACGACGCCTTGGTGCTGCCGCCTCAGAGCGCGTTTGGACTGGCGCTCCGCTTCATCGCGGCTTGATCACCGCTTTCCGTTGCCGGCGCGGCATTGTATACCGCGCGCATGAGCACACATGTTTCCACTGATTCAGGGGTAGCTGCCGAACGCGGCCTGACCCATGTCACCTTCGGCCAAACGCTTCCTTTTGTTTTGATCGCCGGACCATGCGCCATGGAAAGCCGCGCCCATGCGCTTGAAATGGCTTCGGCTCTCAAAACAATTACGAGCAAACTCGGTATTCCCTTTGTCTTTAAGACGTCATTCGACAAAGCCAACCGCACTTCGGCTTCCGGACCGCGCGGTATTGGTCTGAATCAAGCCATGGATGTGTTTGCCGAGATCAAGTCGAGCCTCGGGCTACCCGTTTTAACGGATATTCACGAGAGAGATCAGTGTAAGATTGTTGCGGAAACCGTTGATATTCTTCAGATTCCCGCCTTTCTTTGCCGCCAGACCGATCTCCTCATCGCCGCTGCCGAGACCGGCCGCGTGATCAATGTTAAGAAGGGCCAGTTCCTCGCGCCTTGGGACATGAAGAATGTCGTCGCAAAGATTACCGGCGCGGGGAATTCGCGCGTTCTCGTGACTGATCGCGGCACCTCCTTCGGTTACAATACGCTCGTGTCGGACATGCGCGGCTTGCCGATCATGGCGAAAGAGACAGGCCAACCGGTCGTGTTCGATGCGACCCATTCGGTGCAGCAACCGGGCGGTCAGGGCGGCTCCTCCGGCGGGCAACGTGAATTTGTGCCCATACTTGCACGCGCTGCCGTTTCGATCGGCGTGGCATCGGTCTTTATCGAAACGCATGAAGAGCCCACTCGATCACCATCTGATGGGCCAAATATGGTCCCGCTCGCCGAGATGGAGGCGCTGCTTTCCGACCTCAAAGCCTTTGATACTTTGGCAAAGGCGCGCCCTGTCAAAATCTGATCGGCCGGCGCTTTTGGGTGCATTGCAATATTCAACGAAAGGCGTAAGAGGGGGCGGAAATCGCCCCTTTATTTATTCTCAGACGGAGCCCGCTCGTGACCGAGATTATTGATATTCATGCCCGCCAAATCCTCGATAGCCGCGGCAATCCCACCGTTGAAGTCGATGTAACACTCGAAGATGGCTCCATGGGCCGTGCAGCGGTGCCTTCGGGCGCTTCGACCGGCGCTCATGAAGCGGTTGAACTCCGCGATGGCGATAAGAAGGTCTATCTTGGCAAAGGCGTTTTGAAGGCCGTTGAGGCCGTGAATGGCGAGATATCCGATACGGTCATCGGTATGGAAGCCGAAGATCAAATCGCCATTGATGAAGCCATGAATGCGCTTGACGGCACGCCGAACAAAGCTCGCTTAGGCGCCAACGCCATTTTGGGCGTCTCCCTGGCGGTGGCAAAAGCGGCGGCCGATGCCAGCACCTTGCCGCTCTACCGCTATGTGGGTGGCACTTCGGCGCGGGTTCTCCCGGTTCCGATGATGAACATCGTCAATGGCGGTGCCCATGCGGATAACCCCATAGACTTCCAAGAATTCATGATCATGCCTGTCGGCGCATCGAGCTTTTCGGAAGGGCTCCGTATGGGTGCGGAAATCTTCCACACGCTCAAAGGCGCTCTCAAAAAGGCTGGCCATAACACCAATGTTGGCGACGAGGGCGGTTTTGCTCCTAATTTACCCTCTGCTGAAGCCGCTCTCGACTTCTGCATGAAGGCCATCGAAACGGCCGGCTATAAGCCGGGCAAAGACATCTACTTAGCGATGGATTGTGCGGCGACAGAATTCTTTAAGAATGGCGCTTATCACTATGAAGGTGAGGGGAAAACCCGTTCAATAGCGGAGCAAGCTGACTATCTCGCCAAGCTCGTCGATGCCTATCCGATTGTTTCGATCGAAGACGGGCTTTCGGAGGATGATTGGGAAGGTTGGAAGCTCGTGACCGACAAAATCGGAACCAAATGCCAGCTCGTCGGCGATGATTTGTTTGTCACCAATGTTACCCGCCTGTCGCAGGGCATTGCCAAGGGTGTGGCCAATTCCATCCTCGTGAAGGTGAACCAGATCGGCTCGCTTTCGGAAACCATTGCGGCCGTCGATATGGCGCACCGAGCAGGTTATACTTCCGTCATGTCGCACCGCTCGGGCGAGACTGAAGATTCAACCATCGCGGATCTGTCAGTGGCGCTTAATTGCGGACAGATCAAAACCGGTTCGCTCGCGCGTTCGGATAGATTGGCAAAATACAATCAGCTTCTGCGCATCGAGGAAGATCTGGGCTCGATGGCACGTTATGCGGGCCGTAGCGCCCTTAAGGCGTTGCGCTAAGTCGTTATTCTGTCTCAATGCTAACAGTTTAAAAGGCCCCGTTTTTGGGGCCTTTTTCTTATTCATTTCAATGATGTAACGTTTAATTAACCGAGTGAAGGTAATCGAAGAACCTATGGTTGTTAAACGTCGATTCCGCGGTATTTTTTTGCCTCTTGTGCTGTACATCGCATCGGGCGCGGCAGCTTATTTTTTTATCAATGAAGCGCGCACGGGCAGTCGGGGTATTGATACGCGTAATGCACTTCTCGCAGAAATTGCGCGCCTGACTACAGATCGCGATCATCTTCAGGCTGAGCGCATAAGCCTTGAACATCGTAACGCCATGTTGTCGTCAGCATCGCTCGATCCCGATCTCCTCGAGGAGCGGGCGCGCCTCGTTCTGAACCGGGGTCGTAGCACGGATGTCGTAATTGGGTTTGCTCCTTGATTTTTTGATGACGGCCCCAAAAATCGGCGAACCTGTTACAAGTTCATCTTTATAAATATCTGAAACTATTCTATTTTTTTAGTTTACCATGACGGAACTTGCTGCTTTTTGAGGCTCGTCAAAAGTCAAGTCTTCGGTTAATCTCCCTTCAAAGGCTGATAACGGGAGACGGAACAATGGCGACGGCGGCTCGTAAAGCGGCACCGAAGGCGGCTGCAAAACCGGCATTGCGAAAAAATGCCCTTCCACGCGAATTTTCGAAAGACGAAGACCTCAAAGCCTATCGTGAAATGTTGCTGATCCGCCGTTTCGAAGAAAAGGCGGGCCAAATGTATGGCATGGGCCTCATTGGCGGGTTCTGCCATCTTTATATCGGTCAAGAAGCGGTCGTCGTAGGCGTCGAGATGGCACAAAAAGACGGTGATCAAGTGATCACGTCTTATCGTGATCACGGGCACATGATCGCCTGCGGCATGGACCCGAAGGGCGTAATGGCAGAACTCACCGGCCGACGTGGCGGCCTTTCCAAAGGGAAGGGCGGCTCGATGCACATGTTCAGCGTCGAGAAACAATTCTATGGCGGCCACGGTATTGTTGGCGCGCAGGTACCACTCGGCACGGGTCTCGCTTTCGCCAATCGCTACAAGAAAAACGGACAAGTTTCGATCGTCTATTTCGGCGATGGTGCAGCCAATCAGGGCCAAGTCTATGAGAGCTTCAACATGGCGGAGTTGTGGAAACTCCCCGTGGTGTATGTGATCGAAAATAATCGTTATGCGATGGGCACATCAGTCTCCCGCGCCTCCGCTCAAACGGATTTCTCCAAGCGCGGTATTTCCTTCAACATTCCGGGCGAACAAGTTGACGGTATGGATGTCCGCGCTGTGCGTGATGCCGCCGAGCGCGCGATCCAATGGTGCCGCGACGGGAAGGGGCCTTACATTCTCGAAATGCAGACTTATCGCTATCGCGGTCACTCAATGTCTGATCCGGCGAAATATCGCTCGAAAGACGAAGTGCAAAAGATGCGCGAGGAACATGATCCGATTGAACAGGTACGCGCTCGTCTCTTAAAGCAATGGAAGCTGGCAGAAGATGATCTCAAATCGGTCGATGCCGATGTTCGTTTGATTGTGAATGATGCGGCAGAGTTCGCCACCCATGATCCAGAGCCGGATCCGTCGGAACTCTGGACCGATATTTTGAAATAATCCCAAAATTCTAATTCGAAGGCTTCTCAACATGCCGGTAGATATTTTGATGCCCGCCCTTTCACCGACGATGGAAAAGGGCAATCTCTCGAAATGGCTAAAAAACGAAGGCGATAAAGTAAAATCTGGCGATATCATTGCCGAGATTGAAACCGATAAAGCGACAATGGAAGTCGAAGCGGTTGATGAAGGTGTGCTCGCGAAAATTCTCGTTCCAGCCGGAACGCAAGATGTTGCCGTGAATACGCGCATTGCCGTGATCGCTGCTGACGGCGAGACCGTTGGCGATACGAGCGCGCCCGCATCGGCACCTGCAGTAGCAGCGCCTGCACCTGTTTCAGCACCGGCTGTGCACCATGCCCCGCTCGCTGACGCGCACGCCTATGATGCCTCAATTGAAGTGCCCGACGGCACTGAATTTGTGACACAAACCATGCGTGAAGCCCTACGTGATGCCATGGCCGAAGAAATGCGGCGTGACGAAGATGTTTATGTGATGGGTGAAGAAGTAGCCGAATATCAAGGCGCTTATAAAATCACTCAAGGATTGTTGCAGGAGTTTGGCGAACACCGCGTTGTTGATACGCCGATCACTGAACATGGTTTTGCGGGGCTTGCTGTTGGGTCTGCTTTTGCGGGGCTAAAGCCTGTTGTTGAATTTATGACCTTTAATTTCGCGATGCAGGCGATTGACCACATCATCAATTCGGCCGCGAAGACGCTTTATATGTCGGGTGGCCAAATGGGCTGTTCGATTGTCTTCCGTGGTCCGAATGGTGCGGCCGCGCGTGTTGCCGCGCAACATAGCCAAGATTACACCGCATGGTATTCGAATGTGCCGGGTCTTCTTGTCGTTTCACCGTCAAATGCCGCAGATGCGAAAGGTTTGCTTAAAGCGGCGATCCGCAATCCTAATCCCGTTGTGTTTCTTGAGAATGAAATTCTCTATGGTCAGAGCGGGCAGGTTCCAAAGCTTGATGATTTTGTGTTGCCGCTTGGCAAAGCGCGTATCGCGCGCGCTGGCACGGATGTTACACTCGTATCTTTCTCTATCGGTATGACTTACGCGCTGAAAGCTGCAGACGAGCTTGCCGCGCAAGGCATCAATGCTGAAGTGATTGATCTGCGCACCATTCGCCCAATGGACATTGAAACGGTGCTGGCTTCTGTCCGCAAAACGGGTCGCTGCCTCACAATTGAAGAGGGGTGGCCTCAATCGGGTGTTGGATCTGAAATCTCGGCTCAGATCATGGAACATGCTTTTGATTGGCTTGATGCGCCGGTAAAACGCATCACCGGTAAAGATGTGCCGATGCCTTATGCGGCCAATCTCGAAAAGCTTGCTTTGCCGACGGTTGGTGAAATAGTCGAGGCGGTGAAAGCCGTCTGTTATCGTTAAGAGCGGGAGGCACTCATGTCCGTCAAGATTTTGATGCCCGCTCTGTCGCCGACGATGGAAAAAGGCAATCTCGCAAAATGGCTTAAGAAGGAAGGCGACAAGGTTAAATCTGGCGATATTCTCGCCGAGATTGAAACCGATAAAGCGACAATGGAAGTCGAAGCGGTTGATGAGGGCGTGCTCGCCAGGATTCTTGTTCCTGCGGGAACGCAAGATGTTGCCGTTAATGAAGTCATCGCCGTGATTGCGAGCGATGGTGAAGATGTCGCGTCTGTCGCGACAGGAAGCAATTCTGTAGCATCTGCGCCAAAGGCACCGCCACCTTTGGCAGCAGCTCCGGCTGCATCATCGCCTATACCAGCATCTCCGGCCGTCAGTGTTGCATCAACACAGGGTTCAAAAGTTTTTGCATCACCTTTAGCGAAACGCATCGCCAAAGACGCGGGCGTTGATATTTCCAAAATCACGGGAACAGGTCCACATGGTCGTGTCATCGAGCGTGATGTGAAAGCAGCGCTTGTGGGCGGTTCTGCACTACGCTCAGTTTCTTCAACAGCGCCCGCTGCTTCGCAACCGTTGGCAACCGGCATGGCGGATTCCGTTGTCAAACAATTGTTCGATCCG
The DNA here is from genome assembly GCA_947456435.1 of Hyphomicrobiales bacterium. GTDB lineage: Bacteria > Pseudomonadota > Alphaproteobacteria > Rhizobiales > Beijerinckiaceae > CAIUPE01. The sequence continues at coordinate 369 of CANGSG010000095.1, read as the reverse complement.
GGGTCTTACGAAGAAGTGCCGCATGACGGGATGCGTAAAACGATTGCGCGGCGTTTGCTCGAGTCAAAACAAACCGTTCCGCATTTCTATGTCACGGCTGATATTGAACTCGATGCGCTTATGAAAGCGCGTGAAGAGATCAACGCCAATGCACCAAAGGGTTCCGACGGCAAGCCGGCATACAAACTCTCGGTCAATGATTTTGTAATCAAGGCGCTTGCGGCCGCACTCATGCGTGTACCGGAAGCCAATGTCACATGGACCGAAGGTGCGATGCTCAAGCACAAACATGCGGATGTGGGTGTCGCGGTTTCGATCCCTGGCGGTTTGATCACACCTGTTATTCGCAAGGCCGATTTGAAATCGCTC
>CANGSG010000094.1 GCA_947456435.1 Hyphomicrobiales bacterium | reverse complement strand
GCACCAATGGCGTGAACGGATATCGGCTTTGAGCGCGTCACCTGACACATCACATCGACATAGTGAACGCCACAATCCACAATCGGCGAGGTCGAGGCCATCAGACGCTTATGAACACCCCAAAAGGAGCCCGATGATTGCTGATTGAGGTTCATACGCATGACTAAGGGCTTGCCGAGCGATTGCCCTAATTCAACAAAGCGCGTCCATGATGGATGAACACGCAAGATGTAGCCGATAATGAGAGCCTTTTTGGTTTGCTCGGCGAACGTAACGACAGCTTCAGCATCTTCAATCCGATGCGCGAGCGGCTTTTCACAAAAAACATGCGCGCCGGCATTCAGTGCTTTCATGCAATACTCGGCATGGGTCTCCGTATAGGTGCAAATCGAAACCGCATCAGGCTTCAATTCAGCCAAGGCTTGATCATAATCCGCAAAAAGAGGCACCGAATTAAATTCAGTCTTGAGATCATCACGCGTCTCGGGGCGGTTTGTGCAAAGGCCCACGAGGTCAAACCCATCGATGGCTTGATAAGCGCGCGCGTGACTCATGCCCATTGTGCCAAGACCAACGACTAAAATACGAATTTTCGCCATACCACCCTTGCCTCAACTGTTACGCGTTTGGACTTACTGGCACCAATTTTTGCTGCGCCTGGGCATCTCTAAACAAGCATTACTAGACTAAACTTAGCGTTCCCCAAACATCAGTCATTGACCATTTTAGAAAGCCTGATTTCTTGAGAATTTATGTCAAACGCCCTTTGGCATGTCAATTTATGGCTGATTTTAGCTTCATTTAGGTATGAGTATCGCGAAAATATTCACGCCAAAGGTCTGAACAGCTGCGGTGATTCACCATATACCGTAATACAACCTAAGGTTGGTTGCTCAACTGTTCCGGTGCGCGAAGATGTTAGGCTCGCGCAACTTGGAACCCTGTGTTTATGAATGACCAAAGTCAGGCTAGCACTGAACGGCCTACCAATCTGTCTGGCCTTCAGGGCTTAACGGGTATTGCCGCTTATTTCAGAATCCCATCTGACCCCCGGCATCTTGCGCGCGAATTGGCCTTGGGTGAGCGGGATGCGAAGGCGGAGGATGTTGTCCGCGCCGCGACGCTGCTCGGACTAAAAGCGCGAATTGTGCGGGATGCCTCTGTTAAAAGACTAACATCAATACCCATTCCCTCCATGGCGCAGACGAAAGAGGGAAGCTTCGTCGTGTTGGGAGGACTCTTACCGAACGGACTTTATCGAACGGTTGATCCCATCACACGCGCCGATCTCGAGCGACCCATTGAAGAGGTCGCCTCAACACTTGAACCGGTGGTCATCCTCGTCCAACGCCGTATCGGGGGCCCTGGCATTCACCCCGCCCATTTCAGCTTTGCCTGGTTTCTCCCGTCGATCTGGCGCTATCGTCGCGCGCTGTCACATGTTCTTCTGGCGTCTCTTGCCTTGCAGATTTTTGCGCTCGTTACGCCACTCTTTTTTCAGGTCGTGATCGACAAAGTTCTCGTCCATCGCAGCGCTTCTACGCTCGATGTGATTGTAATCGGGTTGATCGGCATTTCCTGTTTTGACGTGTTACTTCAGTTTTTAAGAAGCTACGCGCTTACGCACACGACAAACCGTATTGATGTCGAATTGGGACAACGACTCTTCGCGCATTTGTTACGATTACCCGTTTCCTATTTTGAAACACGGCCTGCAGGGCAAACAGTGGCGCGCGTGCGTGAGCTTGAAACCATTCGATCCTTTATAACAGGTCAAGGTCTATTCGCTGCTCTTGATCTTGTGTTTACGGTCGTGATGGTTGGCGTGTTGTTCATCTATTCTGTCAAGCTCGCCTTGATTGTGATGGCCACTGTGCCGCTATATATCTTAATTGCAGCGGTAATTGCGCCCGCGCTCCGCGAGCGCGTGAAAGAGAAATTCAATCGCGGTGCGTATAGTCAGCAATTTCTTGTTGAAACAATCATTGGTGCGCAAACGATCAAGGCCAGCGCGGTCGAGCCCGTCATGCGCGCTGAATGGGAAGAACGCTTAGCCGCCTATGTTCGTACCGGCTTTGAAGCTGCATTGATGGCTTTTGGCGGTCAAGACGCAATTCAATTAGTAAGTAAGTTTTCGACCGCTCTGCTGTTGTTTTTTGGGGCTGTGGCGGTCATGGATGGCGAGATGACGGTCGGCTCGCTGGTCGCGTTCAACATGATCTCAGGCCAAGTGGCACAACCAATTTTGCGCCTTTCACAACTCTGGCAAGATTTTCAGCAAGTGGCTATCTCCATTGCTCGCTTGGGAGATATTCTTAACGCCGCACCAGAGCCCGGCAATTCGGCTATGGCTGCGCTGCCTCCCCCCAAAGGCGCGATTGAATTTAAGAATGTCAGCTTTCGCTACACGCAAGGTGGTCATGATGTTCTGAAAAACATCTCTCTATCGATAGAACCCGGCGAGACGATTGGCATTGTTGGCCCCTCAGGCTCAGGCAAATCAACACTCACCAAGCTCGTGCAACGTTTTTACTCACCGCAAGAAGGACAAATCCGCATTGACGGGTTGGACCTGACCCAAGTTGATCCGGCATGGCTCCGCCGTCATATCGGCGTTGTATTGCAAGAAAATCTGCTCTTCGCAAAAACTATTCACGAAAACATCGCGCTCGCCAACCCGGCGATGCCGCGCGCTAAAGTCATTGCAGTCGCTGAGCTTGCCGGCGCGCATGAATTTATTGCGAAATTGCCCATGGGCTATGATACGCCGATTGAAGAACGCGGCGCCAATCTCTCAGGCGGACAACGACAACGCCTTGCGATTGCCCGTGCGCTAGCCACGAATCCCCGCATTCTCATTCTCGATGAAGCAACCAGTGCGCTTGATTATGAGAGTGAAGTCATCATCCAGCGCAATATGGCCAAGATTGTGCAGGGGCGAACCGTTATTATCATCGCCCATCGCCTCTCAACGGTACGGAATGCGAATCGCATTGTGGGCATGATGGATGGCCGCATTGTCGAAAGCGGCACGCATGACGAGTTAATCGCGCGGGAGAAAGGGCTCTACAAAAAGCTTTGGTCGATCCAATCGTCCGGGATTGCCGCATGAGCGAGGATGTTGTTGATCAGTCAGCGGCTTCGGGACACCGGGCACCTCAGAAGCGGTCTTTACTCGCCTTTATGTCGCGCAGTGATCAGGAGTTTTTACCCTCCGCGCTTGAAATTTTGGAACGCCCGCCCTCTCCCATTGCGCTTTCTCTCTTGATCTCGATTTGTATTTTATTGCTTGCGACGCTGACTTGGAGCTGGTTGGGCTACACTGACATCGTCGCGATCGCGCAGGGAAAAATTCAACCGTCTGGCCGCGTAAAGACCGTACAACCTGTTGAAAGCGGTAAGATTACAAAAATTTTTGCTGTAAATGGTCAGAAAGTTGCCGAAGGCGATACGCTGATTGAGCTTCAACGCGATGATGCCGAGGCTGAAGCCAATGCGATCGATGCGAGCTATTGGGGCGCAAGTGCCGAAAATATCCGCCGCCTCGCTGTCGTTGACGCCGCAAAAAATAACGAGAGATCGGTCCAGGTTTTATGGCCAGCCTTTATTCCCGTCGAGATTCAAAAGCGTGAAGAACAAGTTTCTCAAGCGGATCTCGCGCAGTTGCGAGCACAAATTTCGTCACTGGAAGCCCAACGTAACCAGAAGCAGGCGGAGAGAAACCGGCTGACTGAAACAATAAAAGCGCAAGAAGCTCTCATTTCAATTCTAAATGAGCGCGTTGATATGCGCCAGGCATTGCAGAATACCGCTTCGGGAACAAAAGCGAGTTTGATTGATGCAAAAGAAACGCTCGCCTATCAACAAACATTCCTCGCTACCGAACGGGGACAATTAATTGAGGCTGAGCGCGGCATTGACGCCTTGAATGCGGAAATAGATCGTACACTTCAAAATTTTATTGCTGAGAACACCTCCAAGGCCTCCGAGGCAAAAAGACTTGCTGATGAAGCGCGCCCGCGTCGCGCCAAGGCTCAAGTCCGCATCGATAATCTCACTTTGCGCGCGCCCGTATCCGGCGTCGTGCAGGCGTCATCCGCTGTGAATGCCGGACAGGTTCTTATCGCCGGACAGGAAGTGATGCGTATCGTCCCTGACGGATTAACTTTGGAAGCAGAGGCCTATTTACCAAACAAGGACATTGGCTTTGTTCATGAAGGACAGCACGCTTCTATAAAAATAGAGGCCTTCCCTTTCACACGCTATGGAACAATTGAAGCTACCGTGCTGCGTGTAGGTCAAGATGCCATTCCTTTACCCGAAGCGATTGCCGCCGAGAGCAACCCCGGCCAATCGCCCGATCCAAAAGGACCGTTGACCGCACAACGTGTTCAAAATCTCTATTATCCCATTGTCTTAAAGCTTGAACGCGCATCAATTTTGAGTGGCGACAAAGAAATCGCCCTCTCACCCGGGATGGCGATTACCGCCGAGATCAAAACCGGAGAGCGCCGTTTACTTGACTATTTCCTCTCCCCCTTAAGGGAAGTGTCATCGCAGGCGATAAAAGAGCGATAGTCATTTTGCTTGCGCACCCCCAAGATGACCTCGCCCCGGCACGCACACACGCTGCGACAAGAATTGCCCAATTTGCGAAATCTCATTCAGACAAAACCTATTTTTAGGGTCTTATAGTCAAAAAAGGGGCATTATCCCCAGCCGAGGGCATAGTCTGCCCATTGAAGCACATGAACGTCTTATGCCAATCTTAGACATGCGAGGTTTAACCTTTTTAGGGATCGATTGTGTCTTTCGAAGGCCGAATTGCAAAATTGGATTGTTGGCAGGGTAAGCCGAAGATCGAGCCTCTAAAGGGAGGCTTAAGCACGAGCTCTTTTAAAGTCACTGATCTGAAAGGCGACCATGTCGTCCGAATTGGATCAGATATCCCCGTGCATCATGTCAGCCGCAAACAAGAACGCGCCCTCTCCTTAGCTGCCGCTCAGGCACATGTTTCGCCCGAAGTCACCTATTTCGAAGATGATCTCCTCGTCATTGATTTCATTCATGGTCAAACAATGACTGAAGCGGGAATGAAGCAGAACCTTCCTAGGATTATTGATCTCATCCGAGGCGTCCATACGTCTCTTGCATCTCATCTGCGCGGATCGGTCACTATATTCTGGGTCTTTCACGTCCTTCGCGATTATGTGTCGCTCCTAAAAAATCATAATAGCCATCTCGGGCCGATTGAGAAAATAATTTCATCACTTGAGACTATTCAAGAACCGATGCCAATCATTGTCGGGCATCATGATCTTCTGCCCGCCAATATTATCGATGATGGAAAGAGACTTTGGCTCATTGATTGGGAATATGGTGGCTTTGGTACCGCCATGTTTGACCTTGCCAATATCTCCGCAAATGGAAATTTCGATGCTAAAGACGATAACGCCCTTCTTGAGCACTATTTCCAAGGAAAAAATCCGGAGACTTTAATTAAGTCTTTTGATGCTATGAAAATTGCTAGCTCCTTGCGTGAAATGTTATGGGCAGAAATATCTGCCCACTATCTTGCCCTACCCGGCGTCGATTATGCCGCGCATGGGGCAGAATATAAAAAGCGATCCGACGCCGCGATTGCTCAATTCGAAATCAAATATGGATATAGATTATGACGAACGCCTCCGTTCCTAAACACGCAGATATTGTTGTTATTGGCGGAGGCATTATTGGATGCTCCACAGCCTATCATCTCGCGCGTAACCACAAAGCAAATGTCTTGTTGCTTGAACGAGATCGTTTAACAAGTGGCTCAACATGGCATGCCGCAGGTCTGGTAGGTCAATTGCGTTCATCAGCATCGATCACTCAATTGCTGAAATATTCCGTGGATCTCTATAAGAAGCTCGATCAGGAAACAGGGCTCAACACGGGATGGAAAATGACGGGTTGCTTGCGCTTGGCGACCCATCCTGACCGCTGGATTGAATATAAGCGATTGGCAACAACGGCTCAAAGTTTTGGCTTGGATATGAGTTTGATCTCACCAGCCGAAGTCAAAAAAATGTGGCCGCTTTTGAATACCGACGATCTCATCGGTGCAAGCTGGCTTCCGACCGATGGACAGGCGAACCCGTCTGACATCGCGCAATCGCTTGCCAAAGGCGCGCGCATGCATGGCGCGCAGATTGTCGAGAACATTCTCGTTCAGAATTTTAAAATTGAAAAAAATAGAATCAATAGAATCTCAACCAATCTCGGTGACATCACCTGCGAAAAGATCGTGCTTTGCGCTGGTCAATGGACCCGCCAACTTGCCGATATGGCGGGCGTCTCGGTGCCGCTTCAACCTGTTAAGCATCAATATATTATCACGGAACAGATCGCGGGCGTTCATAGCGACCTCCCCACGCTTCGTGACCCGGACAAAAGAACCTATTACAAAGAAGAAGTCGGCGGATTGGTGATGGGTGGTTATGAGCCAAACCCTATGCCCTGGTTAACGGGCGACTTGCCAAATGACTTTGCTTTCCAACTCTTTGACGATGATTGGGGCCACTTCGAGCAACATTTAAATGCTGCCATTGATCGTATTCCCGCGCTTGAAAACGCAGGAATCAAAAAAATGATCAATGGCGCGGAAAGCTTTACGCCTGACGGGAATTTTATACTTGGGCGTGCTCCTGAATTAGATAATCTTTATGTCGGAGCGGGATTTAATGCTTTTGGTATCGCTTCCGCGGGCGGCGCAGGCTGGGTTCTTGCTGATTGGGTTCAAGCGGGAGAAGCGCCAATGGACCTCTGGGTTGTCGATATTAAACGCTTTGGAGACTATCATCGCGACAGAGCTTGGACCTGCGCGCGAACGCTTGAGGCTTATGGAAAACACTACACAATCGCATTCCCTCAAGAAGAATATGACTCCGGGCGCCCTCTTCTAACATCGCCGCTTTATCCCAAACTGAAAGTAGAAGGGGCTGTGTTTGGATCGAAGCTCGGATGGGAACGCGCCAACTGGTTTGCGCCGAAAGACGTTGAGCCAAAGGACATCTATTCCATGACGGCGCCGAATTGGATTCCCTATGTCGCGGTTGAACATAAAGCCGCGCGGGACAAGGCTGTTCTCTTTGATCAGACCTCTTTTGCCAAATTCGATCTCACCGGACCCGACGCAGCTGCAAT
>CANGSG010000093.1 GCA_947456435.1 Hyphomicrobiales bacterium | reverse complement strand
TGGGAACCATAGAGGTTCGCGTTTCAATGTAGGATTTGTAACGCAAGCGCTTCCTCCGTCATTGCGAGCGAACGCGAAGCAATCCAGTTGGAGATTCAGAATAGGGTGCTGTGGTGTCGTTGCGCCTCATCGGCAACCATCATCTGGATTGCTTCGCTCCCGCTCGCAATGACGGTTTAGATGCACTCGCAATGACGGTTTAGGTCAACTCGCAATGACGATTGAGGTTCAATTCTCCTCACCCCAATACTCTCTGCGCAATGCCGATATAAACCGGAATGCCGATGAGGATATTTATCGGGAACGTCACGCCGAGAGACAGGCCGAAATAGAGCGAGGGGTTTGCTTCCGGCACCGCGAAGCGCATCACCGCAGGCACGGCGATATATGAGGCACTCGCCGCAAGCACCATCAACAAGCCCGCATCCGCTGCCGGTACACCAACCAAGCTTGTCAACAAAAGTGCAAGCATCGCATGAAGCGGCGGCGCAACGAGCGCATAAGCGAGCAAGCCCTTCGGCACTTGTTTGAGTGGCGGAAAATTTCGCGCGGTCGCCAAACCCATATCGAGCAGGAAGAAGGCGAGCATACCGGTGAAGAGATTACCGGAGAAGGGTTGCATCGCCGCTTTGCCCGCATCGCCCGACAAAAGCCCCACAAGCATCGCGCCGAGTAGAAGAATTTGCGCGCCGTCTGTGAGTGACTCTTTCAAAATCATGCCGAGCCCATGCTGACCATGCGCGCCGGTTTGTGCGGGATTTGTCTTTTGCCTCTGCGCATTCACGAAGAGAATGGCGATGATGATCGCGGGTGACTCCATGAGCGCCATCGCCGCCGCCATATGACCGCCGAAGGCAATGCCGTGTTCATCGAGATAACGCGTGGCGGTGATGAAGGTTACAGCACTCACCGAGCCATAGGTTGCGGCGACTGCGGCAGCGTTCAACCCGTCGGTGACACGTTTTAGAAATTGGAAACCGATCAGGGGAATGATCACCGCGAGGCTGATCGCCACCGCAATCGCGCCGATGACTTCGGTCGAGAAACCGGAATGGGCCAGCGCGAAGCCGCCTTTGAGGCCGAGCGCCATCAAGAGATAGAGCGAGAGAAAGCGCGAGATCGGCTGCGGGATCTCCAGATTGGATTTCAAAACGCCCGCCACAACGCCGAGCACAAAGAACAAAATCGCGGGATCAAGAAAATTGGACATGGACTACCTCCGGTTCGGGCGGGGGTAGCAAAATGGGTTTCAAAAAGATAATTGATAAATTTATCATAATACATAGACTAAAATCTATGAACCCAAGTTTTCGCCAATTGCAGCTGTTTCTGGCGCTCGCGGAGCGGGGCTCGGTCACCGAGGCCGCGCGGCTCTGCGGTGTCACCCAGCCGACCGCCTCGATGCAGTTGAAAGACCTCGCCGATACGGTCGGCCTGCCTTTGTTCGACGTGATCGGGCGCCGCGTTCATCTGACAGAGCCCGGCAAGAAACTCGCTGAGACCGCGCGCGTGATGCTTTCTGAATGGGCGGGGTTTGCGCAAGAGATCGACGGGATGCGCGGACTCACGCGCGGGCGGCTTTCAGTGGCCGTGGTGAGCACGGCGAAATATTTCATGCCGCGTTTGCTTGCGGGGTTCTGTCGTAAATATCCGGAGATTGATATCGCGCTTGAGGTGCTCAACCGTGATGGCGTTGTCGCGCGGCTGCGGGATAATCGCGATGATCTTGCGATCATGTCGAAGCCGCCCGAAGACCTCGATACCGAAGAGGCGCGGTTTTTATCCAATCCGCTTGTGGCGATTGCGCCTTTGTCGGACGCGGATAAAAGTCCGATTTCTTTGAAGAGCTTCTCGGAAGATCGTTTGATCCTGCGTGAGAAAGGCTCGGGCACGCGGCTCGCTATCGATGCGCTTTTTGCGGGCGCGGGTTTAAAGCCGCGTATCCGGCTGGAGCTCGGTTCGAATGAGGCAATCAAACAATCGGTCGCGGGCGGTATGGGGGTCGGCGTTGTGTCGCGTCACGCCTTGAGCGCTGATCCGGCAAGCGAAGGCTTGGCTTTACCGGATGTCGAGGGGTTTCCGATCGAGACCTCATGGCGCATCGTGTTTTTGAAGGGCAAAAGATTGTCGCCCATCGCGCGCGCCTTTCGCGATCATTTGTTGATTGAGGCGCGTTCGCTTTAATCCTCTTATGCGCCTTTAGGCCGATGCTTTTTTTCGACGATCCGCGTTAGAAAGGGATTATGCGCGCGTTTTTGAGCCGGTTCGATTTTCTCCTCTTTGCGATGACGCTTCTCGGCCTCATGGCGGGGGCGGGGTTTTCTGCGTTTGACTTGCCCCTCTATGCGTCAGTCTCCTTTGCCACCGGCACGACGCTCGTTCTGATCACACTCATCGTCATTATCATTCGCAGCCTCGCGCGGGGGTCGGTGGGCCTAGATATTGTCGCCGCGCTGTCGATGGCGGGATCGCTCGCGCTCGGTGAATGGGTCGCGGGCAATGTCGTCGCCTTGATGTTTGCCGGCGGGCAGGTGCTTGAAGCCTATGCGCAAGCCCGCGCGCGTAAGGATATGACCGCCTTGATCTCCCGCGCGCCGCGTTATGCGCAGCGTTATCGCGGTCTTGAGATTGAAGTGATTGCGGTGGAGCTCATCAAGCCTGGCGATCGGTTGATGATCCGCCCGGGCGATGTCTTGCCTGTTGATGGTCAGCTCTTGAGCGATGACGCTTTGTTTGATGAGTCCGTGATGACGGGCGAAGCTCAGCCTGTCGCGCATAAAAAAGATGATGCGCTGTTAAGCGGCATTACCAATCTTGGCGGCGCGGTTGATCTGGTTGCCACAACCGATGTGCGTGCGAGTGCCTTTGCCGCTATCATCCGCATGGTTGAAGATGCCGAAGCGCAGAAGGCGCCCATGGCGCGTTTGGCGGATCGCCATGCTCTGAGTTTTCTTGTGTTCACAATCGCGCTTGCGGCCTTTGCGTTTCTTCACAGTGGTGATGCCGTGCGTGCGCTGGCTGTGTTCGTGGTTGCAACACCCTGTCCGCTTATTCTCGCGGTGCCTGTGGCAATTGTTGCGGGGCTTTCGCGCGCGGCAAAACAAGGCGTACTCGTCAAACATGGTGGCGCGCTTGAAACACTCGCAGAAACAAAAACCATTCTGTTTGATAAAACAGGAACGCTCACGCGGGGCGAACCCGTTTTAAGCGATGTGGTTGTCGCGCCAGGGCTTGATCGTAAAAAAGTGCTCTCGGCTGCAGGAGCATTGTGCCAAGGCTCAACCCATGTTGTCTCGGCAGCTTTGGCAAAGGCGGCCTTTGAGGAATGCGGTACGCTCGCTGTGCCGTCAGCAGTTATTGAATCTGCCGGTGAAGGCGTAAGCGGTCGCGTTGATGGCCTGTCACTTGCGGTGGGCACATTTCCTTTTGTAACGCGCATGGGATCGACAGAGGGATGGCATCCTGTTGCGCGTGATCTCGTTGCGTCTGAAACAGGTCTTGTGGCCGCCATCGGTATTGACGGCGCGATGAGCGGTCTTGCGCGCTTTGTCGATGCGGTACGACCAGAAGCGGCGGACGTTTTTGTCGAATTGCGCAAGCTTGCGATTTCACGAACCGTTTTGCTGACCGGTGATCGGCGTGAAGTTGCGGAGACCATCGCCAAGGGCTTGTCGCTCAATCACATCATTGCGGAAGCGACGCCGGCCGGCAAAGTCGAGGCGGTCATCCATGAGAAAGCCCGCGCGGTTACCGCTATGGTAGGGGATGGTGTCAATGATGCCCCGGCGCTTGCGGCGGCTGATGTCGGTATTGCTTTGGGGGTGAGGGGCGCGGGGGCGCCAGCGGAAGCGGCCGATATTGTCCTGCTCGTTGACCGGCTTGATGCTCTGCCCGAGGCGATTTTAATCGCGCGGCGTTCCTTTTCGATCGCGCGGCAAAGTGTCTATGCCGGTCTGGGTCTATCGGCTTTGGGGATGATTTTCGCGGCTTTAGGCTATTTGCAACCCGTTGAGGGTGCCATTTTGCAAGAAGTCATTGATGTGGCCGTAATTTTGAATGCGTTGCGGGCGCTCGGCGGCAAAAAATCTGTCACAATTGCACATTAATGCTGCGTTCATGGCGGGCTCGATAGAAGCTTGCCATCAGGTTGCCTATCGTGCGGCTTGACAGGCCATACATGCTCGCTTAATGCCTCGGTCACCGTCAAACGGGGCACCGTATTGGGGGAGTAGCTCAGTTGGTTAGAGCGTCGGCCTGTCACGCCGAAGGTCGCGGGTTCAAGTCCCGTCTCTCTCGCCACGCTCCGGCACCGCCTTCGGGCGGACGGGGAGGGGCGCCGGGTCCGTCCGTTACGATCATCGTGTAGCCACCTGTCAGTCGGTCATTTCGTCCTTTGTGCGGGACGAGGGTCGGTCTTTGTGTCTGGTGCACTGTCGGTTCGGATGTTTTTCGATGATCGAGGCCAGTTTTAATTTTGCTTTTCTCGCGGTGCTTGCTGCAGCCGCGTTCACGTTCTTTGTGATCCCGGTGATGATGCCGTTTTTGCGTCGTCACGCGCTGGCATCCGTCAATGCCCGTTCGAGCCATAAGACACCGACGCCGCAAGGCGCGGGCATTCCGATGACGATTGCGATTGTCGGCGTGTTCGCCGTCGCGATTGTCTTTGCGCCGTTTTTGGCCGGTATCGACCGCACGATTTTGGCCGCGTTAGCTGCAGGCGCCGCACTCATCTCAGCTTTGGGCTTTTTTGATGATGTGAAGCCGCTTCCGGTTTTGCCGCGGGTTGGCGGGCAGATCGCGCTGATTGGTCTTCTTCTCTATGTGACGCCGTCTTATGTCGCGCTCTTTGATGGCGCTTTGCCGTTGTGGCTTGAACGCCTGTTCGCAGGCGTCGCGTTATTCTGGATGATTAATCTCACCAATTTCATTGATGGGCTTGATTGGTTGACGGTGGCGCAATTCATCCCCGTCGCGACGATCCTGATCATTCTTTCCATTTTTGCGATGCCGACGCCGCTTGTCGCGATGATCATGGCGCCGGTGCTGGGTGGTCTCCTTGGCTTTGCGCCTTACAATAAGCCCGTCGCCAAATTGTTTTTGGGCGATACAGGCAGTCTTGTGATTGGTCTTGTTGGTGGTTATGCGCTTTATCGCGTGGCAACCGATATCAGCTTCTTCGCCGCTGTAATCATTCCGCTTTACGCCTTAGCGGATACAACGATAACGGTTATCCGTCGTTTGACGCGTGGTGAAAAAATTTGGACGCCGCATCGTAGCCATTTCTTCCAACGCGCCACCACGATGGGTTGGAGTGTTAAACAGATCGTCGGCATTGTGTTCGGCTTAAACATCTTCCTCGCCTTCTGCGGGTGGATGGCGGCTCATGCGACGACCAACACGATCACCATGATTGCCTTTATGATGGCGCTTGGTGCGGTGCTCGTGACTTTGCGCGCTTTCACTAGAGCGCCGTCTGAAGTTTTGGCGCCGTCGAGCCTCTAAATCTCAAGCGCCGATCAGGACCGCGTAAATGACTCAAGGCATTCGCGGTATCGGCATGACGGCGATGGGCGTCAATAATGATCTCAGTGATCTTGGGACACGTCTAGACGAGATTGAATCGACGGGTCTCTCTTTTGTTGAATTGCCCCTTTATGATCTTGATTGCGTGATCGCCGGTAAAATTTATCGCCCCCAGCTCGAAGCGATCAAACGTATCACGCAATCGCGGCCATTGACCTACACGGTCCACGGACCGCATCCGATCAATTTTTTCGATGATGTGTATCGGCTCCCCCGGCATTTCGAAGTTTTGAAGGCGTCGATGAACTGCGCGGCCGAGCTGGGAGCCGTCCATTATGTTGTCCATGCGGGGATGATGCCTCTCATGCAAAGTGCCGGACTTGATGCGGCCTATGAGCGGCAACGTGAGTGGCTTTCCAAAGCGGGTGATTTGGCCAAGTCACTGGGTCTCTATCTTTGTGTTGAGAATATCTTTGGCGATTATTTCGGTAAAGTTCACACGCCCACACCAAAATTACTTGCTCAGGAATTAGCACTCATCAATCACTCCCATGTCTGGGCGACGCTCGATATTGGCCATGCCTTTATCGAGACCAATTTTCATGGGCTTGATCTTGTGAGCGACTGTGCGGCGCTTGCGCCTTTTGCGCGTCATGTTCACATCCACGATTGTTTCGGCCGTCAAGACGATATCTGGATGTATACGGAAAGTGAACGGCTCGCCTTCGGTCATGGTGATTTGCATTTGCCTGTTGGGATGGGCGGTATTCCCTGGGGGGCGCTTTTCGCGGCCTGTGTGTTTCCGCAAGGAACAATTTTTAATATCGAGCTCGCAAAACGCTATTGGCATTGGCGTCAAAACTGTGTTGATGCCATGAATGCGATGACATCCAAGATTAATACGCGCGATCAATGATTACGCGGCGCGGAGAAGCTCGCCGCGCCACCATTTGAGTGTGGCCTCAAGGCCGTCTTCGAGCGCGATCTCTGGCATCCATCCTATAGATCGTATCTTCTCTATATCTGCGAACAGGATGGGCGTTTCATGGTCTTGCGCGGCTCTTCTTCCAATTTGAAATAGATCTCTACGACCTGAAAGATCAGCAAGCGTTTCTATAATTGCTGATTGGCGAAGCGGCTCGCCGGACGCGAGATTAACAACACCCTCTAAAGATGAATTCAAAAGCGTATTTAGGGCACGTCCAAGATCATTCACATGAATGTAATCACGCCAGAGATCGAGGGGGCCAAAGCCTACCGGTTCATTCAGGACTATCGCACGACAGGCGGAGGCAACGAGTTTAGTTTCATATTCGTGAGGGCCATAGACAAAAAAGATCCGTCCGATGGCTGACGAGAAACCATGATCCTTTGCAAGAGACGTTAAGTGGCGATGAAAATCTCGTTTGCATTGGCCATAAAGCGTCGTTGGATTTTCGGGGGTGACACTTTCAATCATCCGACCGGAGGAATTGTCATATTCGGCAACACTACCAAGGGACACGAAACGCTTGCCGCCATGGTGTGCGAAAGCCTTGACGAAAGCGACACTTGCATCAAGCCATTTTTCATTTTCGGGCGATGTCCAAAAATGGGGCGGGCGTGCCTCCCATGCCGCGTGGAGACAATGTGTTGGGCGAAAAGTTTCAATTAATCTTTCGGC